>JAIUMG010000028.1 GCA_022565655.1 Alkalimonas sp. | reverse complement strand
GTCAACCACTGCTTGTAAAATTCGCCATTGTTCGACGGTTGTTTTGGGGCGGTATGGCATGGTGTAAGTACGCTCCTTTTGTCAGCACAAGCGTTTAGCGCTGTGCCACAATGACGGCCCGAAGTGGTGCCGGATACCCTTCTATCGTTTTACTATGGTCATTTGGGTCAAGAAAATCAATCAAACTTTCATTTTCCATCCAGTCGGTTTTGCGTTGCTCATCCAGGCTGGTCTGGTTCAGATCCACGACTTTGGCGTTGTGAAAGCCAAGCCGGCTCAGCCAATGACATAGTGCCGCCGCACTTGGAATAAACCAGACATTGCGCATTTTGGCGTATCTGTCTTTGGGGATCAGCACGGTGCTTTCGTCGCCAGGGATCACTAATGTCTCTAACACCAGCTCTCCACCAGGGCGCAATTGTTGCTTTAATTGCTGCAGAAAATCCAGTGGTGAACGACGATGATACAAGACGCCCATAGAAAATACGGTATCAAAGGCTTGTAAGTTGGGTAAATCATCGCAACCAATCGGCAATAAATGCACAGCTGGATCCGGGTTAAAGTGTTTGATGGCTTGAAACTGACTGTAAAACAGCTGAGAGGGGTCGATACCGACCACAAAGTCTGCTTGCTCACCGCGCATGCGCCACAAGTGGTAGCCACTGCCACAGCCGACATCGAGTACATAGCGGCCTTTCAGGGACTGGATATGCGGAAGTAAGCGCTGCCACTTCCAGTCTGAGCGCCACTCGGTATCAATCTGGATACCATGAATATTAAAAGGGCCTTTGCGCCAGGGCATCAGCTGTTGCAGTAAATGCTGTATACGCTGCTGCTGCCCGTGGTCGATATCACTGGAGAGCCCAAAGCGTACCTGCGTGGTACAGTCGACGGCCGATACTGTGGTGGAGGGCAGGTTTGCCAGCACTTTTTGCCAGCGATGAAAATCGCCATGCAGTGCTTCACGTTGCCAGTGCGCCAGCTGTGCGGGTAAGGTTTCCAGCCAGTGACTCAGGCGGTTGCTGGCGATGCATTGATAGAAATCATTAAACAATGGTGTCATGATTTGAAAGCCACCATGGAGCAAAAATTAAAACACTGAAACCACAGGGTGCTTTCACGAAAGCCAGCTTGCTGCAGACGACTTTGATGTTCAGCGATGCTGTCGGGTTGCATGACTTTTTCCAGCGCGCTACGTTTTTGGCTAATCTCCAGCTCGCTGTACCCATTGGCTCGCTTGAAGTGATGATGCAGCTCGATCAGCAAATCATTACTTTGGTGTTGTGGGCTGACAATCTTTTCTGACATTACCAAAATACCACCAGGTTTGAGGGCTTGATAAATGCGGTCTATTAAAGCACTGCGATGGCTTTTGGCCAGAAACTGCAAGGTAAAGTTGATCACCACCATTGCTGCGTTTTCCAGTGGCAGTTCTCGGATATCTGCTTCCAGTACTTCGACCGGCACATCAGAACGAAAAGCACTCAGGTGGCGCTGGCAACGCTGTACCATGGCGGCACTGTTATCGACGGCAATGATTTTCCCGCCGGGGGCGGTAATATGGCGGCGCATGGCAAGGCTGGCGGCCCCTAACGAGCAGCCTAAATCATAGTAATGGCTGTTGGCTTGTTGATAACGCTCAGCCAGCTGGCCAATGGTTTGAATAATACTCTGATAGCCAGGCACCGAGCGCTGGATCATATCCGGGAAGACATCTGCAACCTGATCGTCGAAACGAAAATCCTGAATATGGGCCAGTGGCTCGGCGTAAATATGGTCTTTTTGCATAAGGCTTGTTTATAGCACAAAACATCGATACGCAATTGTATCTGATTTTGCCAATGAACACGAAGAGCTAGTGCTCTTTCCAGTTAATTATGAATGATTCAGTGGTACGCTTAGAGTAAGCCTAATCTCGCTTATCAGGGTTCGTCTTAAAGCCATGCTCGAACCAGCTTAACTCTCACGAACCGCTTTTTTCTGAGCCTCACGCCGACGAACATAATCAATTAACCCCACCAGCAGCAAAGCAATTCCTTGATACAGCGGCACCATGACCAGTAATAAAATGGCACGCTCACCCTGCGACTCGGCTGTTTGCATACCAAGGTAAGGCAGTAAAGCTAGAGCCGTGATGATAACTGCGGCTATTGGGAAAAGGCGCTTTAGCTTGCCTTTGCGCTGCAGAGCAATGCTTAGCGCAGCAGAGATCAGGATGGGGGTGAGCAACCATAGCTGCAACCCATAGCTGATCATCGGCATCTGGCTGCTGATAACTAGCACGGCAATGGCCGTTATGCTGAGTAGGCCAAGCGATAGGAGCAGTGTTTTCATTTACATACCTTAATTTTTTCATTCGCCAGCCAGCTGACTTTGTACAAATCATGCCGCCGGTCTTTTAAGTTCATCACCGAGCCTTCATTGCGGATTTGCTTCAAACGGTCTAGATCCAGATCTGAAAACATCAGCATTTCGGTATTGGGGGTGGTTTCGGCCATGACCGCATCGTGTGGAAAGGCAAAGTCTGATGGCGAAAAAACCGCCGATTGCGCATATTGCACATCCAGGTTATCGACCGATGGCAGGTTGCCACAACTGCCGCAAATCACGACATAACATTCGTCTTCAATCGCTCTGGCTTGAGCACAATGCCGAACTCGCAAATAACCATTTTTGGTATCGGTCCAAAACGGTACGAACAAGATATCCATGTCTTGTTCGGCGAGCAGACGACTCAGTTCAGGGAACTCAACATCGTAACAAATTAAAATACCTATTCTGCCGGCATCGGTATCAAACACCCTTAACTGATCGCCTCCTTGGATCACCCAGTCGCGGCGCTCATGCGGGGTAATATGAATTTTACTTTGCATCTCCACGGTGCCATCTCGCCGGCATAAGTAGCTGACATTAAATAAATCTTCATCGATCAGTAACGGCATTGAGCCGGTAATGATATTGATGTTGTAGCTGACTGCCATGGTCGACATTTCCTGGCGAAAGCGTTCGGTATACCCGGCTAAAAAGCGGATGGCTTCGGTTTGGTTGGACTTATCATTGCAAAGCCCCATCAGCGACGCATTAAAGAACTCAGGAAATACCGCAAAGTCACTCTTATAGTTGGATAAAGCATCGACGAAGTATTCGACTTGTTGCAACACCTCATCCACCGAGGTGGCTTGCCGCATTTGCCATTGCACAGCCCCAATGCGGACTTGAGTTTTACGACTCTCTAACACCCGCCCCGGTGGCTCATAAAAGATATTGTTCCACTCCAGTAAAGTGGCATAGCCTTCAGACTGTTCATCTTCCGGCAGATATTTTTTCAGCAAGCGCTTCAGCTGAAAGTCGTTTGATAATTGAAAGGTCAGGATGGGATCATAGATCTCACGGCGCTTAACTGCTTCAATGTAATCAGCAGCACCCATTTCAGCCGAGTGCTTATGAAAGTTCGGGATACGGCCACCAGCCAAAATAGCTCGTAAATTATGTTGGCGGCACAGTTCTTTGCGTGCTTCATACAAGCGCCGTCCCAGGCGATACCCTCGATACTCAGGGTGAATAATCACATCAAGCCCGTAGATGGCATCACCTTGTGGATTATTTAAGATGGTCATACGCTGGCTGATCAATTCATCGTAGGTATGCGGGTTACTGAAACGGTCGTAATCAACCTGCACCGACAATGCCAGGCCAATGATTTCATCATGGTCAATGACACAGATCTGCCCTTCAGGAAAGTCTTTTATCAACTTTTCAATGGTGTGAAGTGGCCAGGCGCCGCCCAAATCTTTGTAGACGACGTCCATTAAGCGCTTCAACTGAGGGTAATCGGTTGTTTCAATGTTGCGAATTTTAATGTGTAATTCATCTTGCACGTGATGGAACTCCAGAAACAGAAAGGTTGTGTTGGGGGCGGCACAGCGAGCAAATGGGGGTGCGGCAGCTATCGCGCTGGCTTATTCATTGCGCTCTACCGCCGGGCCTTCAATCGTCACTAATTCAATATGCTCTTTAGCGATTGCCTTCGATAAATCACGTTCAAACCCTTCAGGTAATTCTGTATAAGGTACCTTGAGGCCCAGGATTCCGCAAGCGCGGTTACGGCCATTTGCTTTGCCCAGGTACAATGCCATATCGGCTAACTGCAGTGCTTTTTCCCAGTTAATTTTTTGCTCATCAATGCCAGCAAAGGGCAGGGTGATAAAGCCCGCGGTGGCAGTGACAACAAGGTTTTGCTGGTCACTGCTATAGGGCTTATCGGATAACTTATACAAAATGCGCTCGACCAATGAAGTCAGATCACTGGCATTGATGCGGTGTAAAAAGACTAAAAACTCCTCACCACCCCAGCGAATGGCCTGATCGTGCTGACGTAATGAATCGGTCAGCCGCTGCGCAACTTCGAAGAGGATATCATCTCCTACCGCATGGCCAAAGTGATCGTTGATTTGTTTAAAGTAATCAAGATCAATCAGCACCAGGGCGTCAATTTCATTACGGTTATAGCGCCGATTTTTGAGTTGCTTGTCCCTTTTAGCCATGCGTTGCTGAAACGACCGGCGGTTGTACAAGCCGGTTAATGGATCCCGCAATGAATGATACTCCAACTGCTTGTTGGCTTCTTTCAGACGACGGTTGGTATGCCGGACTTTGCGATACAGCAGCCACATCAACAGGCAGGTCAAGGCAATAATAATGGCAACCAGAATAATCAAACGGTTTTGCAGTTGTTTATTTTCCAATAAACGTTCTTGCAATTGATTTTCCTGCTCGAGCCAGTTGATCCGGTGCGCCTGATCACGAGCCTGGAAGCGCTGTTGCATTTCAGTTAGCACTCTATCGCGCTCAGTCTGAAACAACTCCTGATTCAGTGCTCTTTGCTCACGCAGAATTTGTGCTTCTCTGATGTAGTAGCCAGCATGCTGCAGCGCATCAGCATATTCATCTAGAAAGCGCTCAAGATCAGACTTTCTGCCGTGTTCACGAAAGTAATGAACGGCTTCATCCATGCTTTGCAGGCCAGCATCGTGTTGCCCTTGCATCACATCAATATAGCCAAGGTTAAATTGTACCAGAATGCGGGAGTCTTCATCTTCCAACTCAATAGCTAGTTCGGCGGCTTGTTGCAACGGAGCTTTGGCTTGCTCGTACTGCTCCATCAGAATATAAGAAGCGCCAATATTATTCAGACTGAGCAGAACCACATCAGGTCGATCAAGCTTTTCTCCCCACTCCATGGCTTTGTAGTGTGTGCTAATGGACGCTTCATTCTGGCCAGACTCGCCCTCAATGTAACCTTTTAGCAAATAATAATCAGGCATAAAGCCTTGTATGGTTAGTTGACTGGCTGACTCCAGTGCCTGCTCTGCCAAATCAAGAGCCAGCTGCCAGTTTTTTAAATCAGCTTGCAACTGAGCCAGCTGACCCAGTAGAAAAGTTTGGCGCAATTTCGTCCGGTCATTATCCGTTTCATTAACTGCATCATAGGCGTTGTATAAATGATTACTGGCCATTTCAAACTGATTATCCTGCATGTAAAGCCTGCCAATCAGGTTATGCGCATAGTATCGAATACGGGGCTGTTTGGTGTGTTCCAGGTAGGATTCTAAATCGACAATAACCTGATAGGCTTCATTCAGTTGATTTTGATAAAACAGCACATTTAACTGAACCGCCAGCGCCTCGGCCCGGACATCGGCGACAGCGTGTTGCTGGGCAAACTGCAGTAATCGGTCAAGTGCTTGTTCCGCTTGCTCGGCTTCTCCCTGATATAGATAATGCAGTACTTCTGAGCCATAAATACGGGTTGCTGAAGAAACTGGGGTCTGGGTGTCGACTTGTTCCAATAAGGCCTGCAAAAGTGGGGAGGACTGCTCTGGGTCTTCCGTTAAGGTCTCTAAGTAGGCATCAATTTTTTGCTCTAACTGAGGAGCCGTGATGGCGAAAGCAGGCTGCCACAGTAAGGAAGCGAAGAAACAGGCAGTAATACCAGCAGAAAAAAAGGTTTGTGCCAGCATGAGCAATTTGCGCAGCCATCCATAGCTGGAGTAACTTGATGAATAGTGGCTGGTATGATGCAAACCCGATTGACCTTTTGCTTAGAGTGACAGGCTAAGAGTAGCAACTATTGATTAGAATACCAATTCATCAAATTATCAATACCTTAATCATAAATTACTTATTTATTTCAGTGGCCGGGCAATGTGCTGAACAATAGCTAGTTGCAGTTGGTTTGAGCGGTGTTTGTGTGGTGGCATGGCTATTATTTTTTTATCGAGCACTGAGTATTTTTGGGCCGCAGCCGGGCCCAAAGGGTATAGCTGAATTTGGCGGTCTGATAAACCACGGGTAAACGAAGGAACAGCACCAGCTTGCGCATACCGGCAAGTGACCAATAATACAAGCTAGCATCCAATCCAGTGATAAAGCGAACACCATCCCAGACATGCAAGGTGCTCATCATGTCTGCAGCTTTTACTCCTTGATAGGATGAAAAGTTTGCAGCACTAATATCCTGCAATTGTATTTTGCCGTCCAGTCGCTGCCGTAACCATGAGATCTCCTTGCGACATAGGCCGCAACTGCCATCATAAAACAGGATAGCTTGGGTTGAAATTGGATGAACGGCTGCAGACATTATAAAGCACTCTATGGGGTGAATGACTTATTACTACGGTGCTACGAATCAAATTGATCAACACCCTATGAATATCCTGGTTGCAAAGGCTCAACTCACTGGCATACTAGCTAGATTGTTTAAGTTATTAGGATCTTACCGTGCGTTTGATAAAAGGCTGGTTTCAGTTAGGGCCTGCGACTTTAGTTGCCGCCGCCTTTATAGGGCCAGGTACCGTTGTTACCGCTTCACTGGCCGGCGCCAACTATGGCTATGCACTGGTGTGGGCGTTGCTGTTTTCTGTCATTGCTACCATGATTTTGCAGGAAATGGCTGCCCGGCTAGGCATTGTCACAGGCCAGGGCTTAGGTGAAAATCTGCGTGTTTTGGTGCAGCAGCCCGTACTGAAATATAGTTTGTATGTGTTGGTGATCGCAGCAGTCGTAATTGGCAATAGTGCTTACCAGGGCGGTAATATCAGCGGGGCTAGCTTGGGGGCGGATGCGCTTTGGGGGGAGCTGAGCCTGATCCAGGCTTTTCGGCAAGCAACCGGTTTAAACCCATGGGCCGTGATGATCGGTGTGCTGGCTATCATGGTATTATGGCGCGGTAATTACCGGCTGATTGAGCGCAGCTTAGTGGCTTTGGTCTTGCTGATGAGCATGGCTTTTTTACTCACCATGGTGCTGACCAAGCCTGATCTCAGTGCTTTATTAACCGGGTTAGTCATCCCAAGCATTCCTGATGGGGCGACCCTAACCGTGATTGCTTTGATTGGTACCACGGTGGTGCCGTACTCACTTTTTTTGCATGCAGCCAGCTCTGCCCGTAAATGGCAAGATCAACCCGATGGTGTTGCCGCCGCACTGCAAGAGTCTAATGCAGATGTACGAACCTCCATCCCTTTGGGTGGTTTAATTTCTATTGCGGTACTTTCTACCGCTGCATCGGCTTATTTTGGCACCAATCTGCCGATTGAAGGGGCGGCTGATCTGGCTGTCTCTTTGGAACCACTGTTTGGTCGTGCTGCAACTTACCTGATGGCAGCCGGGCTGCTGGCGGCAGGCTTATCATCGGCCATTACGGCTCCCTTGGCAGCAGCTTATGCCCTAAAGGGAATTTTACAGCTGGGAAATGCGTCATTTCGCGCCACCTGGCTGCTGATTATTCTTGTCGGTGTGGTGGTGTCATCATTGGGATTAAGACCTGTCGCGGTGATTTGGTTTGCTCAGGTTGCCAATGGTATTTTGTTGCCTGTCATCACCTTAAGTCTGCTGTTGGCTGTTAATTCTTCTATACTGGGTACATATCGCAACAACGTACGGCAAAACATCTTGGGCGCCTTGGTCCTGGCAGCAACCCTGGTGTTAAGTGGCCGCAGTTTATGGCTAGCCTTTGCTGGCTAGCAAGCCCTGAGAAGGCAAGGAGTGCATGTGTTCAAAATGGCGCGTTTCCAACTAAGTATGTTGCTGTTTCTGCTGTGCAGCTTGCCGGTGACCTCTGCGGTACCAAAAGTGCTTTTTGTCTCACCTTCCCATGCAGAGGATCCTTTTTTTCAGCATGTTGAGCAATTTACCCGTATTGCAGCTGCAGATTTAGGACTGGAACTGGATGTGCTGTACGGGGAGGGGAATCGGTTGCTGCAGTTACAGCAACTGGCTGCCAGGTTAACCCAACATCAGCCCGATTATATCATCGTTCAGCCCTATTCTGGTGGCGCTAAAGCGCTGATGGATTTTCTTGCCAAGTACCCTGAGCTGAAGGTGATCACCTTTGAACGGCTACTGCTGGCTTCTGAAGAAGACGGCATTGGTATCCCGCGACAACACTATCACAACTGGATTGCAGAAATTTATTTTGACAATACCAAAGCCAGCGCAGATATGACCCGTGCTTTGCTGGATCATTGCCGTGATGAAGCGAAAACGGGGCGCCCGGGAGTGATAGGGCTTAATGGTGCCCATGGCTTTGAAGCCGAGCAGCGGGGCGCTGCGTTGCAAGCATTAAGCAGAGCTGACCCTGACTATGAATTTGAGCAGCTGGTGTTTTCACAATGGCAGCGTGAGCTGGCAGCTAGTCAAAGCAGGCAGTTGCTGCGTCGTTATCCTCAAACCAGCATTATTTGGGCGGCATCTGACTGGATGGCTCTTGGGGTATTGGATATGCTTCGCGAACAACCAAAACCTCTAGAACGATACTGCATCGGTGGTTTTGATTGGTTGCCTGAAAATATTGAATACATTCAAAGTGGCGATCTAGTCGCGAGTGTAGGGGGGCACTTCATGATGGGAGCCTGGGCGATGGTGGCCGTCTATGATCATTGGCATGATAGTTTGCCCGAAAACATACTTGCAGGGCAGCCCGCCTTTGAGTTGGAAGTGATTACACAAAGTAATGTGGAAAGCTATCGTCGATTACTGGATGAGACGTACTGGCGGAGTTTTGACTTTCGTTCGCTCACTTTTCGGCATCAACAACAAGATCGCTACTTTTTTCAGTTGCAACAATAAGCGTGAGATTAACCTATGAACTGGATTGACCTGATTGGTATTGTTCCGGCTGTTATTTTCCCCACGGCAACCTTATTGCAGGTCGTGCATCTGCATCGGGTTCAGGATGCCACCGGAGTGTCTGCATTAAGCTGGTCAGCTTTTGCAATGGGTAATCTGGCGCTGTATATCTACACCGAAAAATATTTGGAGTGGCAAGCCATGATAGGCATGTTGGGGACTGCGCTGTTGCAGTTGTATTTGATTGCATTGATTTTGCATTACCAGAAAAACCGCCGCAACTCTGTGGCTGGAGTGGATAAATAAACACGCCCTAGGGGTTTATGGTGCAGGCTCTGGTTCCATCACCCCCCAGCCGTCATGGTGCCCAGCAAACTTGCGCGCGAACGCGTCAAACTCTTTCTCCTGCTGACTGATTGCATCATAGCTTGGCAGCATGGTCAGGGTGATTTTAATTTCCCATTGGTTAGCTGGGTTGCAATACAAACTGACAGGTTCATGCGGGTATTGCGTGACTAATGCTTGCTCGGCCCGTTCTGCTTTGTCTTGTCGTTTAAAAATCAAGTAAAAATCCAGTGCGGTAGGCTGGGTCAGGTCTAGGCCTGCTTCAGTAAGCACTTGCAACATATCGCCATTGGCATCGTCTGGAAATTGCATCATTGTTGGATCTCATGGAAGAATTGTTTCTGTTCCGCAAACAGTGCCTGGCTGGTGCTGAGCATTGGCGGTATCGTAGGGCTATGATACCATAGGCCCGGGAAAATTTATGCGGGTTGTATCATGAAATGGTTGACAGTTTTATTTGCTAGCTGCTTGTTGATGGCTGCTGGTTTGACGCATGCTTACACGTCACAATCTGAAAGCTTGGAAGTGATCATGAAAAGCTTTTCTTTTGAATATCGGCAGGCAGTAGAGAGTGAGTCCTCCGACGTTCGATTGCAGCATGTTCACCAAATGCAGCAAAAAATAGCAGCAGCCAAGCGCGCTCCACTGCGTGAGGATAAAGCCGATCAATTTTTACAAGGGTTTCAAAAGGTATCGGATGTATTGCTGCAGGTTGAGCGAGCGGTGATGGCGGATGATCAACAGCTTGCGGATGAAAAGCTGGCCCGCATTGACCAGCTTCGTATCGAATACCATCGGTTGCGCAAACGCAGTATTTGGCAGTTATTGTTCGGTCGTTGATATTAAAGGTTTAACCTTGGCAATCATCGAGACACTTTGGCAATGATGGTTTTGCCAATGGGGGCAGGTGTGAGCATTGCCAGTTTAAGGTGCTGTAAGCCAAAGGGGATGCCTATGATGGAAATAAAGCAGGCCAGTGCCAGAAATAAATGCCCAATCGCCAACCAGATACCAAATAACACAAACCAGATAATATTTCCCAGGGTGCCAAAAGCGCCAGTGCCAATATCATCCTGCCCCTGGTAAAGCCGCCGGTGGGTAACATCCTGGCCAAATGGCCAGATGGCAAGCTCACCAATGACAAAACAGCTACGGGCAAACGGGATGCCAATAATACTGATGCAGCAGATAATCCCGACCAGCCACCAAAGCAAGCCCATGACCAGGCCGCCACAGAGCAACCATATCAGATTGAATATCAGTCGCAGTACACTCATACTAAATTCCTTGTTCTAGTTCGTTTGATAGCAGTACACTGCAAAAAACAATCCATATTTATAAGTATATGATTTTAAATTGATCCAATAAAGATGCAATGCAGTTTAATGGTAAGTTACACTGAAATTTGGCGAAAATCACTATGATGGAAATTTCTTCTGCGCTTGGTAAACAGATCCAAGCCGTTGCCTTTGACTTGGATGGTACTTTAGTGCACAGCTCGCTGGATTTTACGGCCATCCGCCAAGAGTTGAATTGGCCCGCTGATACTGACTTGCTGGCACGATTACAAAGCATCGAGGATCCTGAGCAGCGACGTGCTGCGGATGCTGTCATTCGGCGACATGAAATGGCTGCTGCTGAGACATCGTATCTTCTTCCTGGCGTATTGGCTTGCTTACAGCAACTGCACGGGCAGGGGATACCAACGGCTATTTTGACGCGCAATATGCGTCAGGCAACCTTATCTATGCTTGAGCGACTACAGATCCCAATTCGGCTGGTGCTTACCAGAGAAGATTGTGCGGCAAAGCCAGACCCTGAGGGGTTGCACCGGATTGCCAGACAGTTTGAGATTTCGACATCTCAACTTTTGTACATAGGTGATTACCATTTTGACTTAACCACGGCTGCTAACGCTGGGGCGGTTTCTTGCTTATTGCTTAATGAACACAATCAACATTTTGCCAGCCTGGCTGATTGGGTCGTGTCAGATTACCCTAGTCTGACCAGAGCTCTGACACGTTAGGGGCAATAATATCACTTCTGTCTTTCTATTAGGGCGAGCCCCGGGGCACGCTCTAGTCTATGGACACTGCGATGCCAGTAAGTCAGGTTGCAAAAATGGCTCCATGCTCTTCATCACCTGAACAGGAAGCGCCGAGGTAAAGCTAAATGCATCGGCGTCGGCTCCGGCGACGTACGCGGTGATGGTACCGTAATAGTCTGGCCCGAGAAAAAAAGTAAAAGTAGCGGTTCGATTCAGCGCTTGGTGGGCTACTCGTTGCCCACGTTGATCCACCGTGGTAATGCGGTTATCGCCTGTGCCTGTTTTCCCGCCGGTTTTGCCCAGTTGCAAGTAGGCGCCTTGCAGTCGTCGTGCGGTTCCATCATGAACCACTTCACTTAAGACCCATTGTAACTTACGGGCTACCTCAGGCTCCATGACCTTGATACCCTGCTGTTCTGCACTTTGCCAATGCGTTTCGTATGGGGTGCTTTTCGCAAACTTCAGTTGTTCCAGCCGCTGTGAAGGATAACGAACTCCATCATTCATGATCACCGACATTAATTCGGTCAGGGCGGCAGGCCGGTCTCCTGAACTGCCAAGTGCAGTGGCCAGTGAAGGAACCAGAAAATCAAATGGGTAGCCTAATTGTTGCCATCGGTAGTGTAAGTCCCAGAATGCTTCAACCTCCAACATAATGCTGATGCGATTATCACGGGCACTGCGATGACGTGTGCGAAACAACCATTGGTAAGCATCTTGCCGTTGTTGTTTACTTTGGCTGAGTAGTTCGTTCCAGTTACTATCCGGGTATTGATTCAGATACCCCACCAGCCAGAGCTCTAATGGATGAACGCGGGCAGCATAGGCTTGATCTGGCAAACTTAATTGGCGACCAGATAAGCTTTGATGCCAGCGTCTTATCTCAGCATCCGATAGCCCTACACTGCTGTTTTGTTCAAGAAACTGATAAAGCTGTTGTTCGCTGGCGTTGGGGTGGATCCATAAAAAAACGGCTGCCATTCTGGCTGGTCGTTGGTGTTGTGCCTGCATCAAGAGCTGTAGTCGCTGATCTGGTTGAAGCGAACGATGCTTGCGCCAAAATTGTTGCAGGTAATTGGCACCTTCACGGTCTGCAAAGTTGGCCAGGTAGAGCGCGCGCCGGTTGTCATCATCGTTTTCCATCAATTGATGGCCCTGTGTATCCTTGTGGTAAATGCTGTAATTGATGATCTCTGCCAGCAAGCGAACAAACGGCAGGTTGATCGACTCTTGTGTTGCTTCAAGAACAGTGGGCTTGCGTTGGTTATCTGCTGCCATAAAGTTGCTGAAGCTATGCAGGCCACCACCGGTAAAAAAGCTTTCCGCCGGGTTGGCGCTGAAGCGCCTCAGCATAGCCTGATCCAGCAGGCTACCCAGTGATACACCCGGTTGTATCAGCAATTGATCAATAAGCCAGCGGCTTAGTTGATCCTGAGGGGCAATGTTCAATAATTGCAATTGCTCCGTGGGTTCATCGGCGTATCGTTGATAAAGCTCAGCAATGATTTCGAGATAGGTAGCTAATACCCGGAGTTTTGCGGTTGAGCCTAGCTCTAATTTACTTTGATCATTCATGTCAAAAGCACGTTCAGAGGTATCCGTTTGTACCCGCAGGCGCGGGCCTTGCTCAGTTCGTTGGTACAAGACGAATGAATAGTGGACCTGCTCGGCCTGAGAGGCTGTAAGCAAACGATGGCCAAGCAAGCCCTGATCGCTGGCATATTCCGACTGTCGTATCCTTTGCAAAAACTGGCTGATCTGCTGCTGCAAGCGGATGTTGATGGTACTTTGTACGGTTAGATCGAGTCGCTCTAGCTCGTAAGGCGCTAAATTCAAAAGAGGCGTCAGATGTTGTCGGATGATTTGAGTCGCTTTCGGGTCGAGGTTTAGTGGTTCACTTTGCCAGCCCGAGGTGTTAAATCGTAACGGTGATGCTAAGGCTGCATCGTGCAAAGATGAACTGATAACGCCATCCAGAGCCAACAGTTGCAGATAGACATCAATAAGCTGCTCGAGCTGCTCACGTCCCTGAACAAGGTAAAAAGAAGGGCGCCGTTGAGCAATCATCAGTGCGAGAACTTGCCGAAGCGCTTGGCCAGCCTCCACCGATGCCTTGGTATTGCCTTGCATAAGAAAGTGGTTCACTTGCTGATAATCAGCTCCAAACCAAGCCCATAATCCATCTGCAATGCCATGCACCTCACCAAAGCCTGGAGCAGCTGCCAGCGGAACGGTATTGATGTAATGATGCAACAGCCGATGGCGATGCTCAAGTGTCGCTGGGCTGGGTTGATAGGCTCGGACACTGGCTGAGACCATTTGGTGAAATTTGTCTTTCAGGCTGTTGGTTCGCCCAGCCGGTGAGTGTCTGTATTTCTCCAGTTGAGTCGCCAGCGTACTGCCGCCGCCACTGCTCGAGTCGCCGCCAACCTGTTGCTTCAGTTGGTTAAACATCGCAGCACCTAGCCGCGGCCATTCCACGGCCGGGTTATGGTAAGGCGATGATGCGTTGAGTAACGATTTATTTTCGATGTAGGCAAGCAACTGCTGCATTAAAGGTGCGATGTCCTCAATGCTCTGAAATTGGCGCTGAGGGTATTGAAACTGAAACAAGGTATCGGCCCGACAATCTTGCAGTGTCAGGCCAACTTGCTGTTTTTCCTGATAGGGTGGGTAAAAGCCCAGTGAACTATAACGATGCAATGACTCTGAAAACTGTGTTTGCTGGCTAAGGGTAAAACCCTGATCGGCAAGTTTTGCTTGCCACTTAGGAAGCAGGCTGTATCCACGTTGCTGATTGTATGGGCCATGGCTGGGGTACACGACGCTATCAGATAGCCCTGGCTGCAGTGAATAGGTCAGCCGTTGCCCATATGCATGCAGGATTTTGGCCTGATAAAAGCTAGTGGTGATTTCCTGCCAAATCAGTACCACAGTTAAGAGTAGCGCAATAAAAAGTAACCATGGCCACCATCTCCGCCTTGCTTTTACTCTTAAAACAGATCGCTCATCGCTGTGACCGGAAAAATCCTTGCGTGACAGCAATGGGGCCGAACCAAACTTAGGTTCAATCCTTGGACTCATAACAACAAGCTCTCTATCAAAAAGTCTCGGTTATCCTACTCACTGCCCACCGTTCTGGCTCGTTCCTCACGTTGAGGATCTGCCGGGCATTGCCAGTGCTGGAGGTTCTGTTCCAATAGCGTACACAGAGCATCTATATGGTGGTTGGTGTCATTTAAAGCTGAAATGTAATGGTAGTTTCGACCACCAGCTTCAATAAAATACTCCTTATTTTCCTCGGCAATTTCTTCAATGGTTTCGAGGCAATCAGCAGAGAAACCAGGGCAAAAAACATGAACATCATCAATACCCTGAGCGGGTAAAGCCTTTAAGGTTTCATCGGTATAAGGTTGTAACCACTCTTCGCGGCCAAACCTGGATTGAAAACAGGTCAAGTATTCATCTTGCGTTAAATCGAGTTGTTCAGCGATCAAGCGGGATGTTTTGTAGCACTCACAATGGTATGGATCCCCATTGGTCAGATACCGCTTAGGAATACCATGATACGAAAACAACAGCTTTTTTGGCTTGCCGTGTTGTTGCCAGAACTGCCTGATTTGCTCTGCTGCCGCATTAATATATGGCGGGAAGTCGTGATAATGACTAATAAAGCGAAAGTCGGGTAGCCAGCGTCTGGTGGTAAAGTCTTTGGCGATGGCATCAAAGGTTGAAGCACTGGTCGATGCGGAATACTGTGGGTACAGCGGCAATACCAACAGCTTACGAACCCCTTGCTGAAACATACGATCAAGTACAGTATCAATGCCAGGGTTGCCATAACGCATGGCATAATGCACCTCAAGGTTTTGATAGCCTTTATCAGCCAGCTGCTGGCGGATGGCGTTGCATTGTCTTTCGGTATGAAAGAGCAATGGAGAGCCCTCATCCGTGAAAACTGTGGCATAGGCCTTGGCTGAGCGGCGAGGGCGAATGCGTAAAATAACGCCATGTAAAATAAGAAACCACAGTAATCGAGGCACTTCTACCACGCGGGGATCAGAAAGAAATTCAGCCAGATAGCGTCGAAGAGCCTTAGGTGTTGGCGCATCTGGTGTGCCCAGGTTGGTAATCAGCACACCGATTTTATCTTGTTGATTATGGGTAAAAAAAGAACTGTTTTTATAGCGCATTAAGTTCGCTCTGCTTGTTGGTTATTCAGTGGCCGTAACTACGGAAAAATAAACGCTTCAGATCTACAGGCTCTGTAGAGTGGGTGAAACACCGTTCTTTATGATGATGCTCTGCGATCAGTTGCTTATCTATTTTGAAAGTATACGCAGCAAGCTGTTAAATTGCCAAGCGCTACAGCTTGTGTTCATCGTTGTTGATGAGATGTTGTGCATTTAGGTGAAAGTTACAGCAAACACAATGAGCTTGGTACTAATTTCTAAGCAGGGATCTTATAATAAAAAAATAAAATACTGATCTAGCTTGATATATAGCTGAACTTACTATGAAATATGCTTTGTGAGTACAAAGATGTTTGCCTGCAGGATGAAGGCGAATTGTTTGTATACAATTGAGTACCACATGTATTCAGAGCCTCTGGTTGCAAATGAAGGATTATAGCGGCGGTCAGGTTTGATACCGGTGACGCATGTTTAAACTTCTACTATTTGTTCTTTTTATGGTTATCAGCCCGTTAGGGCTGGCTGTGCAGGTTATTGTGCATCCTTCCGTCGAGCTTGAACAACTGACCCCCGCTCAGTTGCGAGCGGTGTTTAGCATGCGACAAACGCAATGGCCTGATGGCCACTCGGTCAGAGTCTTTGTTCTGGCAAGCGAGCATCCAGTTCATCAACAGTTTTGCAAGGAGCATTTACGGATGTTCCCTTACCAGCTGGATAGCATCTGGAATCGGTTGAGCTTTTCAGGGATTGGCACAAGACCGCAGCAAGTGACGTCCGAGCAAGAAATGCAACGCATGATTGAGAAAACGCCGGGCAGTATTGGGTACCGAATGACCAGCAATGAGCAGACAGGAGTCAATATCATTGAAATCAATTAATCGAGGTTTGATATCACCCATGAACTACAAACCAAAACGAGCCCTTGTCAGCCTGCTGTGTTTGTACTGCCTGGTTATAGGGATGCCTGCAGGTTATGCGGCCGATGTGCAATGGCATGGATTTGTTGCTCAGGGGGCTATTCAGGCAGAAAAAAGCAACTTTATTAACCAGAGTGGTGATCCGTCGCTGGCGCTGACCGAGGTTGGTGTGAATACGCTTATTCAGCTTAATCCCACGTGGCGTCTGGC
>JAIUMG010000027.1 GCA_022565655.1 Alkalimonas sp. | reverse complement strand
AGCATTTACTCACGCCAGAGATGGGTATTATTTCCAATGGCTCTTGTACCACCAATTGTGTGGTGCCGGTCTTGCAGTTGTTGGATCAGACCTATGGCATTGAAAGTGGTACCATCACCACCATCCACGCTTCCATGCACGATCAGCAGGTGATTGATGCCTACCACACCGATTTAAGGCGTACCCGGGCTGCCAGCCAATCCATTATTCCGGTTGATACCAAGTTAGCACTCGGCATCGAGCGAATATTGCCGCAATTGGCCGGTCGGTTTGAGGCCATAGCGGTGCGTGTGCCCACAGTGAATGTCACGGCGATGGATGTTAGCCTGACACTGCATCAGGATGTCAGCCCAACATCGATCAACCAGGTGTTGCAGCAAGCCGGACAGCAACAGCTGGCAGGTATTCTGGATTACACCGAAGAACCTTTGGTGTCTGTTGATTTCAATCATAACCCTCACTCCTGTATCGTCGATGGCTCCTTGACGCGGGTCAGTCACAAACGCTTGGTAAAATGTTTGCTATGGTGTGACAACGAGTGGGGCTTTGCCCATCGAATGCTGGATACAGCCCGGGCCATGATGGCCTTTCAAGAGGGCAACTAAACTAATGGAGAAACTCATGACGGTGTTAAAAATGGCCGAGCTGGACTTAGCCGGTAAGCGAGTCCTGATCCGGGAAGATTTAAACGTGCCGGTGAAAAATGGTCAGGTGACCTCGGATGCCCGTATTAAAGCAGCGCTGCCTTCGATTGAGCTGGCCTTAGAAAAAGGTGCCGCTGTGATGGTGATGTCCCACTTAGGGCGTCCGGAAGAAGGCGTCTACAGTGAAGAGGCGTCTTTACAACCGGTGGTTGCTTACTTGCAGCAAGCGTTGTCTGCTCCGGTACGTTTGGAAAAAGAGTATCTGAACGGTGTGGATGCCAAGCCCGGTGAGGTGGTGGTGTTTGAAAATGTCCGCTTTAATGCCGGTGAAAAGAAAAACGATGATGCGCTGGCCAAAAAACTGGCCGCCTTATGTGACGTGTTTGTGATGGATGCTTTTGGTACCGCACACCGGGCGCAGGCGTCTACCCATGGTGTGGCGAAGTTTGCGCCTGTTGCCTGTGCCGGCCCACTGCTTTCAGGTGAGCTGGAGGCGCTGTCGAAAGCATTAAAAGCGCCAAAACGTCCGCTGGTGGCCATTGTCGGTGGTTCAAAAGTCTCTACCAAACTGACGGTGCTGGAGTCATTATCAGGTGTGGTGGACCAATTGATAGTTGGCGGTGGCATTGCCAATACCTTTATTGCAGCCAATGGGCATGGAGTGGGTAAATCCCTGTGCGAAACCGATCTAATCCCCGAGGCCAAGCGCTTGATTGCCGCTGCTACTGAACGTGGTGCCAGCATTCCGGTGCCATCGGATGTGGTGGTGGGTAAGGAGTTTAGCGACAGCACGCCAGCCAGCCTGAAGCCAGTGAATGATGTTGCTGACGATGACATGATTTTTGATATCGGCCCGGTGTCGATTGCGGCTTTGGTGAAAGTATTAAAAGGTGCAGGCACCATTGTCTGGAATGGCCCGGTTGGTGTGTTTGAGTTTGCTCAGTTTTCTGCTGGTACGGAAGCCATTGCCCAGGCGATTGCCGAAAGCTCTGCATTTTCCATCGCTGGTGGTGGCGATACCCTGGCCGCCATCGATCAATACAAGGTCGCTGATCAAATTTCATACATTTCTACGGGTGGTGGTGCATTTCTGGAATTTCTGGAAGGGAAAACATTGCCAGCAGTCGCTATACTGGAACAACGCGCACAACAAGCGTAACGTAAAAAATTAAAACATAAGCTCAAAGAGCATACTTAGTAAACTGTACCCTAACTAAAGTGAAGAGAGGATCTCATGGCACTTATTTCATTACGTCAGCTGCTTGATCATGCCGCAGAGCATGACTACGGCGTTCCGGCGTTTAATGTCAACAACTTAGAACAAATGCGCGCTATCATGCTGGCCGCCGATCAAACCGATAGCCCGGTTATTGTGCAAGCCTCGGCCGGCGCCCGTAAATATGCAGGTGCGCCTTTCCTGCGCCACTTGATCCTGGCTGCGGTCGAGGAGTTTCCGCATATTCCGGTGGTGATGCACCAGGACCATGGCACTTCAATGCCAGTTTGTCAGCGCTCCATTCAGCTCGGTTTCTCATCCGTGATGATGGATGGGTCGCTAGGCGAAGATGGTAAAACACCAATGGATTACGACTACAACGTCGCGGTGACGAAAAGTGTGGTCGATATCGCCCATGCTTGTGGTGTTTCAGTCGAGGGCGAGCTGGGTTGCCTTGGGTCGCTGGAAACCGGTACGGCAGGCGAAGAAGATGGCATTGGTGCCGAAGGCATCCTGACTCATGAGCAAATGCTGACTGATCCGGATGAAGCGCTAGCGTTTGTCAAAGCAACGGGGGTAGATGCCCTGGCTATTGCCTGTGGTACGTCGCATGGTGCCTACAAATTCAGCCGGCCACCAACAGGGGATATTCTGGCGATTGATCGCATCAAGGCGATTCATGCCAAAATACCCAATACCCACCTGGTGATGCATGGCTCATCGTCGGTGCCGCAAGAATGGCTGAAAGTGATCAATGAGTTTGGCGGGGCTATTCCAGAGACCTATGGGGTGCCGGTCGAACAAATTCTCGAAGGCATCAAGCATGGTGTGCGGAAAGTGAATATTGATACAGACCTGCGTTTGGCATCAACGGGTGCTGTACGCCAGTTTTTAGCGCAAAACCCGGCCGAATTTGATCCGCGTAAATTCTTACAAGTATCAACCAAGGCGATGAGTGACATTTGTGTGGCTCGTTATGAAGCCTTTGGTACGGCTGGTCATGCCAGCAAAATTAAGCCAGTAAGTCTTGAAAAAATGGTCGATTTTTATAATTAGTAAGAGCTGGGTGATGCTTTTTTGCTCGCAAACTTTAATAAAGTTTGATAATTAAAAATGCAGAGTTTTAACTGTGAATATTAATTATTAAAATATGAATAAATAAGCAACAGATGAATTATCAGCAAAGCCCGTTGTCGTATTGACAATGGGCTTTTTAGCTGCAATGATGCGGTTGGTTTACCCTCTAACCAGGGCTCTCTATTCGTGGTCGGCGCACTATGTTGAAGTGCTTAATGTGGTTGGCCAAAGGGTAGCGTGAGTAAGCCCTAAATAACTCCAGGTTACGTTAATCAGCAATTATTGGTTGGGAACTATGTTTAACAATAAAATGAGTAAAAGTCTTATTGCATCAGCTTTGGCTGGTGCCTTCGCCTTTTCAGGCGGAGCTATAGCGAATTCCGGATTAGAGCAACTGCATCAGGAAAATAGCCAGATCGTCCGTGAAGCGGTTCGCTCACAAGAGCGAATCAACACGATTTACGAGCAAACTCAAGAGCTTCTTGGTGAGTATCGCACTGTGGTAGACCAAACAGACAGCCTGAAAGTCTACAACGACTTCCTGCAGACCTTGGTCAACGATCAGCAGCGCCAGATTGATTCCATTCAGCGCCAGATCGACACGCTGGAAGACACTCGTCGTGGCACCGTTCCACTGATGTTCAAAATGATTGACGCCCTGGAAGAATTCGTGAAAAACGATATCCCATTGCGCACCGAGCGTCGTATCGAACGTGTCGAGCGTTTGCGTGATGTCATGGGCCGTTCTGACGTGCAGCTGTCCGAGCAGTATCGCCAAATCATGGAAGCTTACAGCATCGAAGCAAACTACGGTTCTGCTTTGGAGTCGTTCCAGGGTACTCTGAACCTGGGTGGCAATGAATTAACTGTTGATTACGTGCATCTGGGCCGTTTGGCGCTGATGGCGATGTCATTAGATGGCAACTCTGCCTGGGTGTGGAACCGTCAGACCAACAGCTGGGATGAACTGCCAGCCAGCTACCTGAGCGGTGTCGGCGATTTCATCAAAATGGCCCGTCGTGAAATTAACTTTGAAATGGCACGCGTACCACTTATCGCAGCGGAGTAAGAATAAATGAGAAACCTATTTAAATCGATCATTGTTGCCGCTGCGGTCACTGCTACTGCCAGCATGGCATTCAACGTATCAGCTAGCACTGCTAAGCTGGATGAAATTCTGGAACAAGTTAAACGTGAACGGCAAATTGAAGGCCGTGTCAATCAGGAACGTGAGCAAGCCTTTATTAATGCTCGTGCTGATCAACAGCGCATCCTGAACGAAGCCAAGCGCACCTTAGCAGCAGAAGAAGCCCGCGGTGAGCGTTTGCAAAAAGAATATGCAGATAACGACATTCTGATTGCTCAAAAAGAGCAAGAGCTAGACTCGGCTCAAGGCACCTTGGGTGAGTTGTTCGGTATGGTTCGTGGTAGTGCATCTGACGCCATTGGTGTAGTGACTTCTTCCATCGTGAGTTCACAGTATCCAAATCGTGAAGAGCCACTGCGTGGTTTGGCTGCAGCTACTGAGCTACCAACCATTTCAGAAATGGAAGACTTGTGGGTTGCTTTACTGACAGAAATGACCGAGTCAGGCAAAATTGCCCGCTTTGATGCCGAAGTGGTTAATCTGGATGGCGGTACCAGCACCCAGCGCGTTACTCGTTTTGGTGCTTTCCACGTCACCACTGACAGCGATTACCTGTATTACAACGCTGATACCAATCAGCTTCAGCCGTTAGGCCGTGCACCTATCTCTCGTATACATAGTTCTGTATCTGATTTCCACGGTGCCCGTGCAGGCTCGCTGACCAGCTTGTTTGTTGACCCAACCAAAGGCAACAGCATCCTGCGTTTGAACCAGCAGCGTGCAACTTTGTCTGAATACTATCACCAAGGTAAAGAAGTCGGTTACTTAATCACCTTCTTGTTGGTATTAGGTTTACTGATTGCCATCGAGCGCTTTGTTGTGCTGAGCATGGTAGGTGGCAAAATCAAAGCACAGCTTAAGAACCTGTCTAACCCTTCAGATGGCAACCCGCTGGGTCGTATCCTGAAGGTGTACCACAACAACAAGTCTGCTGATGTGGAAAACCTGGAGCTTAAGTTGGATGAAGCCATTTTGCGTGAGACACCAAAAATTGAACGCGGTATTCCGATGATCAAGCTGTTCGCAGCGGTGGCACCACTGATGGGTCTGTTAGGTACCGTTATCGGTATGATCATGACCTTCCAGACCATTACCTTGTACGGTACAGGTGACCCGAAACTGATGGCAGGTGATATTTCACTGGCCTTGGTAACGACGGCTCTGGGTCTGATCGCGGCATTACCACTGATCTTTGCCCACAGCATCGTGGCGTCAAAAGCCAAAGGTGTTTTGCATGTACTGGATGAGCAAAGTGCAGGTATCGTTGCTGCTCATGCGGAGAAGGAGAAGGCCTAATGATGCTCCAGCTAATTGAGCTGTGGGAATCGGTACAGGATTTTATTCATACCGGGGGCAACGTACTGTACGTTGTCGCCCTGGTGCTCTTCATTATGTGGTTTTTAATGCTAGAGCGCTATTGGTATCTGAAAGCGGTTTTCCCGAAAGAGAAAAAAGCAATTATTGCCCGCTGGGATGCCAGAGAGGACACCACCTCTTGGTATGCTCATAAAATTCGTGATACCTGGATTTCTGAAGCAGGAAACAGAATCGACCAGCATATGCTGTTGATCAAAACATTGGTCGCCATGTGCCCGTTAATCGGACTATTGGGAACTGTTACCGGGATGATTGCTGTATTCGACGTAATGGCAACCCAGGGTACAGGTAACCCAAGAACCATGGCATCGGGTATTTCGATGGCAACTATCCCGACAATGTCAGGTATGGTTGCAGCGTTATCCGGGCTCTTCTTCAGTTCACGGTTGGAAATCAAAGCGAAGCGCGAAAAAGCCAGCTTGGTTGACAGCTTACCGCATCATTAAAGAGAGATTTTTATGGCACGTAAACGTATTCGTGAAGACGACGAGGCCCAAATCGACATTACGCCGATGATGGATATCGTTTTCATTATGTTGATATTCTTTATTGTGACGACCTCTTTCGTTAAGGAAGCCGGTATTGATGTCAATAAGCCTGAGTCGACTCAGGCTCAACAAAAACCAAGTGCAACCATCTTTATCGCTATTCGTCCTAATGGCGAAATCTGGATGGATCGTCGTATGGTTGATGTCGAGCGGGTTGCTGCAAACATTGAACGTCTGGTTGCAGAGTCACCGACTGATACCATTATTATCCAGGCTGACAAAGAAACCCAGCATGGTCGGGTGATGGAAGTCATGGATCAAATCAAAGCGGCAGGTGATTACATTATCACGATCGCCGGGGAGCAGTGATACTATGGCACGTTTCATAACATCGCTTATTCTTGGTGCTGTGGTAACGTTTCTATTGTTCTTGTTAATGGCGACCCTGGTCAAAGGGACCGGGGAGCGTCGGGTTGATGAGCAAGAGCGGATTGTTATAGAAGTGAACACAACACCGCCAGATATGGACACGCAAGTGCGTCGTCCACCGCCGCCACCGCCACCGCCACCGCCGGCACAACCGCCGGAAGTGCCGGATACACCACCAGATACCACCGATGTATCAGGTTCGGTAGGCTTTAACATGCCTGGCTTGGATTTAGGTGGTGCAACAGGAGGGATCGGTGATCCGTCCGGTGCTCTGATGCGCGATGGTGATGCACAACCTATTGTGCGGATTGAACCACGTTATCCAGTGCAAGCGGCTCGTGACGGCTTGCAAGGCTGGGTACGGTTAAGCTTCAGCATTATGGAAGATGGCAGTGTGGGTGATGTACAAGTGATTGAAGCAGAACCACGCCGTGTGTTCGACCGCGAAGCTATCCGTGCTTTGCGCCGCTGGAAGTATCAACCGAAAATCGTTGATGGCCGTCCACAGGTGCAAACTGGTTTACAGGTTCAGCTTGATTTTACTCTTGATATGGCCGGAGGTTAATGATGAAACAGTTGATTAAACTGAGTTCAGCACTGGCTTTGATGTTTGCTGTCGCTGGTGCTGGCTTTTACAGCCCAGTTAGCTTTGCTGAAACCGAAGCACAAAAACAGCAACGGATTCAGGAGCGTAAAGATCGACGCAGTCAAGCGGTAAGTGAGCGTACTGGTCGTGCGGTTACTCAGGCATTCGAACTCTATCAGGATGATCAGGTGAAGGAAGGCTTGGCTATTCTGGAAGGTGCTCGCACCAGCTCAGATTTCGACCGCGCTTTTGTGGATCGCTACCTTGGCCAGTTTCTCGTGATTATTGGCGAAGATATGACCAGAGCATTAGAGTATCTGAAACGTGCTGCGGCACCTGATATTCTTAGCTTTGCCGATCAGTCGCAGTTATTGGAGATGATCGCTCAGGTACATCTGCAGGAAGAAAACTTCCAGCAAGCTATTGAGGCGTATCGTGCCTGGATGCACTTTACAGGTGAAGAAAGGCACGACACCTATTACCGCATAGCTGGCTCGTATATGCAGATGAGTCAGTACGATCAGGTGTTAGAGCCCATCAATAAAGCGATTGCTATGTCAGATGAGCCGCGTGAGTCTTATTACACGCTAAAGTTTGCCGCACTCTATGAAGCGCAGAGAATCCCTGAGTCGATTAATGTGTTGGAAGAGATGGTGCAAATTTTCCCTGAAAGTGGCCAGTGGTGGTTTTATCTGGGAAACACTTATCAGATGCAAGAGCAGTTTGAGAAAGCATTGTCCGCTTTACGGGTAGCCAATCTGCTTGGGTACATAGAAACTCGGCAGCATTATCTAACGCTAGGTCAGATGTTTGCTAATAATGAGATTCCATTTAAAGCAGCAGATACCTTTGACCGGCAGATCCGTGCGGGTGTGATTCCAGAAAACCGGCAGATACTGATGGCGACTGCCAGCAACTATCAGGCTGCTCGTGAGTATGCCAAAGCTGCAGAGTTCTATGGCAAGTTAGGCCAGACAGAGAACGATGCTGAAGCTTATCGGCGTCAGGGTGAAGCCTTTTTGAGTATTCAGCGTTATCGCGATGCAGTCACTGCATTTAACAAAGCGTTAGAGTTGAATGTGGAGAACCCTGGCCGGGTACACATGAGCCTGATAAGTGCACACTTTTATCAGGAGCAATACCCGCAGGCGTTAGCGGCCGTCAACCGAGCTCGCCGAGACTCAGCGTTCTCACGGCAAGCGCGTAGCTGGGAAAACTACATCCGAGATAAAGCCCAGCAGAAAGGTGTAGACCTGTAAACGTTATCAGATAACATGGTTTATAGCTTTCAGTAAAAAAACCCATGCTTGTGCATGGGTTTTTTTTGAGTAAAGAAAGTACAATCTAGATATGAAGCGTGCTATTATTGAAAGGTTATCAGAAGTTGATATTAAACTATTGTCGAATATTTTTACAAAGATACCTATGTGAAGTCGGTCATTTTTTTAGCGTATTGATATATATGCTATTTTTTTTATGGTGTGAATATTGCAGCTTATTTAAGTATTAAGCATGTTGTATTGAAAGGAGTCGCTAAATGGAAGAGCAAAAACAATCTGATGCACAACTGAAAAGCCAAGGGCGCCGCAAGTTTTTACTACGGACCGGTGCAGGCTTAGTTATTGCGTCTTTACCAGCGCGTTCTGTCTGGGCAGGTAGTGGTGGCATTGCTCAATCTATTGTTGCTTCAGGACATGGTTCTGATTTTGCTAATGGCGAATGTTTGCATTTAAAATCATCCGGATACTTTGGCAATAATGGCAATGGCGCCCAAAGCCGTGCATTTCCGGAAATGTCACAGCGTTTTATTGATATTTTCCCAGGACAACCTTTTGACTTACCGTTGAGTCCATCTAAAGCAGTTGACGAAATTACAATTGGTGATGTGATTCAGGTGAATGGTGAGTTCAGCGGATCAACCAAAATAAACCGTTTCATGACCGCTGTTTATTTGAATGCTATTTACCATGGGCAGCATGGGATTTATTTCCCTGTCATTGGTAGTAGTCCTTCGCTGCAAACCCCAACCGACATGGCAAACTATTTATGGAATCTTGCAAGCCAGAATAATACTGCTGTATTATCGCAGGAGTTTGAAAGTCTGGTTAACAACCAACACCCTGGCTCATTCCAGTGCAGTTAGTCTAATTATTGTTGCAAAAGCGAACTCTCATGTTGAATGATGCTTTGCAAGACCATGTGATTACTCATAGTTTTTCTGATGAGTCTGGTACTGTCTTTTTTAATCAGGTCACAGGCGAAACTCTCGGTGTGTCTCTATCGAAAGAGCAGCTGGCAAAGCTGCTCTTTGCTACAGAAATCGATACCACTGTTCAGCCAGAAGAAATAGTATCACTGTCTAGGATGATCAAGCTTCCTTTATTTTATACAGAATCATCTGATGAGTTCTAGCGTTCAGTATTTACTACTGCCGCCATTCTGCTTCGAAGTCAAAACGGACATTCCATTTGTAGCCAGTAATTTGAAGCAAGTGTATGGCCCCCGTCTTATTGACTCAGCCGAGTGTCCTGACTATTTTGTGTCGGTACAAAAAGCAGAGGGCATACGTAAATTTTATCGACCACAAGCACGTTTTTTTTCTGATCAACAAGAACCATTTCAGCCTCTACAGCAACAGCAAGCTTATGCCATGTTGGAGTGGGGTATGAACTGGTGTGTGGCCAGTCACGAAATGCAATATGTGATTATTCACGCTGCTGTGCTCGCTAAAGGTAATAAAGCAATCTTGTTTCCTGCACCGCCTGGCTCAGGCAAGAGCACCCTCACAGCTTGGTTAGCTTTTCATGGCTGGCGGTTATTATCTGATGAAATGGCGTTGATCCAGCCTCACAGCCGACAGGTTACTCCCTTTGTTAGGCCGATTTGTTTAAAAAATAACTCTATTCAGCTCGCTAAAGCGTGGTTTCCTGAAGGAAACTTCTCTACCGTAGCTTCAGATACCCACAAAGGCGATGTGATCCATTTATCTCCGCCAGAATCCAGTTGGCAACAACATACAGAACCTGCTGAAATCGTCGGTATTGTATTTCCTAACTATAAGGTGGATACGACGCTGGATATTTACCAATTGACGAAAACACAAGGTTTCATGCAATTTGCCACCAATGCATTTAACTATGGTGTTATTGGCACACAGGGGTTTAGTACGCTATGCAATGTGATTGAGCAGGTACCAAGTTTTGAAATTTTTTACAATGATTTATCCGCTGTGTCTGAGTTTTTACTACAAGAGCTAATTGATGGATCTTGCTAACCTCATTATTCAGCTATTCATTGTGCCTGAGCGAGCATTGCAGCTCGATGAGGCACAATGGGTGCCAGTTATCCGTATTCTTCGTCATCAGCAGCTGTTGGCTCGCTATGCTGAGCAGCTTCGAGTCAATCAGCTCTTTGAGCAGCTGCCTGACTACGCCAAGCACCACATGCTGAATACTGAAGTGTTAGCTAACAAACAATGTCACCAGGTGCTTTTTGAAGCGGATGAGTTGGTCCGGCTGTTTGCACCTCTCAATGTGGAACCTGTATTCCTCAAAGGTGCTGCCTACTCATTAGGCTATCGTCTATCTGTCGGCAAAGGGCGGACTTATAGTGATATTGATATTTTAGTGCCCAAAGAGGCTATCATAGCGGTCGAGCAACGGCTTAGCTTGCATGGTTATTTTTCCGAACCAATGTCTGATTATGACCAACGTTACTACAGGCGCTGGACGCACGAGATCCCACCGGTACGCCACCACAGCCGTGGTACTGTGCTGGATATACACCATAATTTGGTGCCACCAGTGTCTGGTAGGGCACCTGAGATGCACTTTTTTGACAGCCATTTACAGGTATCTGCAGAAGGCCACAAGATGCTTAGCTTAGCTGGGTTGACACTGCATAGCTTGATCCACTTGTTGTTCAATGAAGATTTTAAAAATGCGTTTCGTGATCTGACTGATCTGCATCTGCTTTTTTCACAGTGTACTGAACAAGACTGGCAGCAGCTGGTGCAACTTGCCCAGCAAACCGGTTTTGAGTTTGAATTATTCCTAGCCAGCCGCTACTGCGAAACTCTACTGCATAGTCCTATTCCAAAGAGTTTTCGCCAGCAACTGGATAAAGTGCGGCCGAATAAGCTACGAATGCGGTTGCTCGATGCTATGTTTTTGCGTGTGCTTTGTCCCAGGCATCCAGTTATTGACCGCTGGCCACATAAAATGGCTGATTGGTTGGTCTGGTTGAGGGGGCATTGGCTTAAAATGCCGCTACCTATTCTTATATGGCATTTATTGGCAAAGAGCAGTAAAGGGCTGCTCGTTGCATTGCTAGGTAAAAGCTATTTTGAGCCAGAGCGTCGATAGATATGCAGAACGTAAATACTACCCACGTTACCTCAAGTACTAGAGCTGCATCTTGAGGTAAGTGCGAGCATCCTCATCAGGTACTTTGAACTTCATTGTTACGCAAATCCAGCATCTGATATTTTTCAATCAGCGAGTACAGAGTAGGGCGGGTGACCCCCAGCAGATCGGCTGTTTTCGATAGGTTGCCATTGCTTAGGGTAAAGGCTTCGCGAATAGCCTGGGTTTCGGCATCTTCACGAACCTTGCGCAGGGTGCGTGGTACATTTTGTTCCTGATCAGCATGCAAACCGAGATCGTCAGCGGTGATTTGCTTGCTGTCGGCTAGAATCACCGCTGATTTGAGTTTATTTTGCAACTCACGAATATTACCCGGCCAGCGATGGTTGAGTAAGGCCTGGATGGCATCTTCAGAAAACGTATGCACCTGAGTTTTAAATTCCTGGTTAAACTTGTGCAGTAAGGCTTTAGCGATAATTACAACATCATGGCCACGGTCACGCAATGGCGGAATAAACAAGGTCATTTCACTAATGCGGTAGTACAAATCCTCACGGAACGTTTGCTCGGCGACCATCTCGGACAGGTTACGATGGGTTGCACAGATGACTCGTACATCTACCTCAATCACTTGGCGACCACCTATGCGCTCAATAACGCGTTCCTGCAGAAAACGTAGCATTTTCGCTTGCAGACTAAGTGGCATATCGCCTATCTCATCCAGCAGCAGGGTGCCGCCACTGGCGCATTCAATTTTACCTAAGGTGGTTTTATTGGCACCGGTAAAGGCGCCTTTTTCATAACCGAATAACTCGCTTTCCAGCAGGTTTTCAGGAATAGAGGCACAATTGATGGCGACAAAGGGTTTATCAACGCGTGGGCTTTGCTTATGAATGCTGCGGGCAAATACTTCTTTACCGGTTCCGCTTTCACCTTGCAGTAAGGTAGTGATTTCGGTGGGCGCTATTTTTTCAACCATACGACAGGCTTTCAAAATGCTATCGCTATTGCCGATAATATCCTGTTGATGCAAGCCCGAACTGCGCAAACTTTGGTTCTCTTGCTCCAGAGCCGATAATTTAAAAGCTCTGGCCAGAATAACGTTCAAAACATCGGGATCAATTGGCTTCTGGTAATAGTCGTAAGCTCCAAGGTTGATGGCCTTGAGTGCATGTTCTTTATCGGTACTACCCGTGATAATAATAACCTTGCAGTCGGGGTGGATGGCCAGAATGTCGGTTAAACAAGCAAGCCCTTCAGAGGCGTTGCTGGCATCAGGTGGCAGGCCGAGATCAAGTGTCACCACTGCAGGTTCATACCGTCTGACCTGGGTTAACGCTGAGCTACGATCTTCAGCAAAGACTAGTTCATAATCTGGCAGGCTCCATTTCAGCTGCTTCTGAATGCCGAGATCATCTTCGATAATTAATAATGTTTTCATGGCACAATCCTTGTCTTCATTGCTCTTATGAAGGTACTTGTTCTATGTCGTCGCTAAAGATAAACATTCTCTAGTTTAATGGAAGTTGCATGGTAAAGGTAGTCCCTACCCCCGTTTGGCTTTCAACCTGAAGCTGTCCACCTAGTTGCTGGGCAAATAGCAAGGCATCGTAAGCACCAATTCCCATGCCTGCATTGCCTTTGGTCGAGTCAAAAGGCTTATAGAGCCGATGCTCAATAAAGTCCTGACTCATGCCACAACCGGTGTCCTGGATTTTGAGTATCATAGCGTTGTCGTTATGCGATAAGTGCAACTTCACCTCGCCATCGGCTGGCGTGGCATACTGGGCATTATCGATTAAATGAAACAGCACATTACAAAAACGTTCTTTATCAAGCGAGAGCATCAGGTCATGTTCGACATATAGTGTAGGTAAGGGCAGTTGTCCCTTGCAACGTTCATTCAGTAGTTGTTGGATTGCTGTAGCTACATTGATACGTGAACCCTTATCCTCAGTGCGGTCTTTGTTCATCAGCTGTGCCAGCATCTTCTGCATGCGCTGTTGTGTGGCTGCCATAGTATCAAAGGCATCGGCAATAAACTCTGGGTTGTCACGATGCTTCTCAGCATTTTTTAGCAGCAGATCTATCTGCGCTTTAATATTTTTTAAATCGTGCACCACAAATGCCGACATACGGTTGAAGGCGGCAAACTGGGCATTTTCCATCAGCTTATGGCTGGCTTCCAGTAAAAATAAATAGCTCGCAACTTGCTCGGTGACGGCGATCAAGTAATCACGCAACTCCCAGTTTAGCTTGAGTTGCAAATTGCTTTCAGCATTCATCAGGCATAAACCCCACAGTCCTTCTTTGGAGCGAATAGGAATAATTAATTGGGTATTGATGCTCTTTACCGGGAACGACAAGCTCTGTACAAAGGGGTCATTGGGTTGCTGTAAATCAATCATCCAGTTGCTATCGGGAAACTTAGTCATGTAATGCTCCAGAATAGCCATTTCGTGCTGGGTTAGCTCTTGTCGGTTACTTAAAGCCAGCACATTGATTTGTTTCTGCTGTACTCGTATTAATACGCCACGGGTATAACCAATGGCCTGCAACCAAGTATTCAAACATTGTTGGTGTACATTATCTTTATTGAAGTCAATTTGTCGCAAGCGGTGAGTTAGTTCTAGCCATTTCACCCGGTAATCGAAGGTATTTTCAAAAAAGTGTTTTTCAATAAAAACTTTTAGGCGTCGTCGTATGTTTTCTGACAGAACCAGCACGGCCAAAATAGCAAAACCCAGTACCACAAATACAGCCTGCAGCAATTGAGACCAAGCACCGCCGCTAAAGCGGATATAAAAGCCAGCCAGAGCCAGTAAGCACAAATAAGCGCCTGTACCCAGAACCAACGAGCTTTGCAATACGATATCGCGCGAGATGTACACGCGGATATTCCAGGCTTTAATCCGACGAACTGAAATCACCAGCAATGGGATCATCAGTACATTGACATAGCCTCTGGTCGCCCAGAGCTGATCATCAATTCGCTGAAATAAAGTGGCTTCGGCTAGCAAGACAAAGTCGAATAGCACACAAATACTGAGCGCAAAAATCAGCGGCTTAAACTGCCATCGCTCATCACCGGCTTTGCGGTATAACGCTTCGAGTAGCGCCAAAATGAAGATGCTCAACAGCAGTTGGCCACTGACTAGGCTATTTAACGACAAGAGTTCGTAATGAGCGGTAAGCGACCAAGACAGCATCAGCAAGCAACTTAGCCAGACAGCGGTACGGCTAAAAAAGCTTGTAAGAGAGTTCTGACTAATGTGCAGGGCGGCATACAAAAACAGCATCATTAGCAACAGGCGGGTATTTTCCAGCCAGATGGATACTAACGACTGATAAGGAACAATGGCTAAAGTGGCATAGCTTAGTGCCCAGCAAGCTGTCGCCAGTGAGAACGCCAGCAACAAGCTTCTGGGCACATTGCGGGCTTTAACCGTTAATAACAGGGCAAAAAAGAATAAATAGCCCGCGGTTGCCAGGCCGAAACCAATTCTGTCCAGTGCCAGCTGGCTCCAAAACTCTGTCATGGTGGTCCTTGTGCTTACGGCTGTTGCAGCAACTCACGAACATGGCGGACAGGAATTGCGTAACTGATGCCGCTTGGATCGCTCAGTACGGCCTCACGGGTGGTTTTTACATGCACCATATTGATGACACCAATCACCTTACCCGTTTTGACGTTAATCAAGGGGCTGCCACTATTACCAGGATAGGCGGTGGCATCCAACTGATAGACCAGGTAAGGTTCACGTAGCTGACGCAGCGCCTGGATATGTAAATCTCTGGAATTGTCAGCTGGAATAGCAATAGGGGTGACGGCGGCGATGATGCCCTGGTGGGTTGCCGGGTACAGTCCTAATACATTTGAAATTGGGAAGCCAGTAAAGGCGATGTACGTTCCTTCCGCTGTATAGTCATCATCGGCCAGTACTAAGGCAGGTAAAGTTTCTTCAATCTCAATAATAGCCAAGTCATACTGAGGCGCATTGAGGCGATTAACCATGGGGTGCACAGTGAGGTTTCTTGCTGAACCAGAGACGACTACATAAGTTTCTCGTCTCCCTTCGTCCAGAGCTTTACCAATCACGTGATAATTGGTCACCACCTGCTTGCCATTGCCAACCACAAAGCCTGTGCCTACAAACCGAATACGAGGTGAAGCCGTTGGATTATGCACAGCAATAGCAACAACAGAAGGTTTAATTTCAGGGATAAGCTCAACCAAGTCCGAAGCTTGAAGTGAGCCACTAAATAAAAGGATCCAACCAATCAGCAAACGCATTTTTATCATCCTTGGTCTAAACTCAGCGGGTAGGGGCATAATCGATCACATCTCAGTGTATCGCATTGTGTCGTTTTTGCAAAAGCAGAACCTTTAAAAGGATCACATTATGCTGGTTCAGCCTCTGGAGCGGGAGATCGTGCCGATATTCTCGGGTGGTGGTACGCGTTTATGCTGTTATATAGGTATTCTGATGGCATTAAAGGAAATGAAGCTGTCTTTTAATCACCTGGTTGGCGTTTCCGGCGGCAGTATTATCGCAGCGCTTTATGCAGTTGGTTGGTCATTGGATTCGATGAAAAAGCTGGCCATGGAAACTGACTTTAAACAGTTTAAGGAGTTTTCCTTCTGGTCATTGCTCAGAACGGGTGGTTTGTCCGATGGCAATCGGTTTGAGCAGTGGCTGGACGACAAATTAGAAGGGAAAACCTTTGCCGATGTCGAGCTGGATTTGCATGTGCTGGCGACCGATATCAATGGCGGTGGGCCGGTATTGTTTAATAAAAAGCTGACCCCCCATATCAAAATCTCCCAAGCGATCCGTTACTCAATGTCGATCCCTTTGCTGTTTTCCTTCAAAAGTTTTGAAAGCCATATCATGGCCGATGGTGTGATTTTATCTGAAGATGCGTTGCACCAGAATTGGTCGGGCCGACAAATACCTGCCGTTTGCTTTCGCTTAAAAAGTGACATCGAAGATCGGCCTGTCAGCCGCAATCGATTTTTTCCAGTGATATCCTATCTTAATATGCTGATCCAAACCTTTATGAGTGCCGTGTCGCGTGAATATGTGCATGCCGAGTACTGGCATAATACGGTGCTGATTAATACCGGCGATGTTTCATCCGTTGATTTCAGTTTACCCTTAGAGACCAAGCTACAACTATTGCGTTTGGGCTACGAAACCACGATGCAGGTGATTCCATTAAAATTAAACTGGCTTCGCAACTAAACTACAGCCATACTAAAGATTCCATGAATAGACCCTGAACATCTGATGATAGCACCATGAGAAAATTGAAAACTCTTGCAGAGAAGCCGATTATTGGTGGCGTAGTTAAGAAGGCAATGACGTCATTAGCCAGCAATGATGCTAAAGTGATTTCAAGACACTTTTCGCAGTATTTACGCCCGCAAATTGCAACGGATGAAGCCTTAAAACATGAAGTATACCGTCTGCGCCACCAAGTTTACTGTGAAGAGTTGCATTTTGAAGATGTAAAAGACAGCTACGAAGAGTGCGATGAGTTTGATGCGCGTGCCATTCATTGTTTTGTGCGTCACCTCAGCTCTAAAAGCCTTGCTGGTACCGTTCGGTTGATTGGTTCCAATGGCCCGGATGAGTTATTACCGCTGGAACAGTTTTGTAGCGAAGCCATCAATCACCCCGAACTATCACCAGCAAACTTTCCGCGCGAGTCTATCTGTGAAATATCCCGTTTAGCGGTACCGGAAAACTTTCGTAAACGGGCAATCGATCAATTTAAAGGCGCTGCAACCGGTGCGATTAACGAGCAGGTATTCTCTGAAACCGAGCTACGCTGCTTTCCTTACATTGCCATCTGCCTTTACTTAGCAGCTACCGCTATGGCGATGCAAACGAGGCGCTACCATGGTTTTGTGATGATGGAACCACGGTTGGCTCGCAGTTTGACATTTGTTGGCATAAAATTTCAGCCGATAGGCAAAGTCA
>JAIUMG010000026.1 GCA_022565655.1 Alkalimonas sp. | reverse complement strand
GCATGAGTCATGCATCACCGCTGACGCTTACTCGACAGCACTGATGATCATGGACGCCGATGAAGCCATCGCTTTTGCTGATGAACTTGGTCTGGCTGCTTTGCTTATTGTTAAAACAGACGATGGCTTCGAAGAGCGCAGTAGTCGTGCTTTTGAACCTTTTTTGCATTAAGGACACTAACTGCCCATGAGTACTTTTCTTCTGACCTTTGTCATTTTACTTCTGGTTGTGGTCGTCATGGCCGTCGGCTTTTTGGTGCATCGGAAAACCTTAGCGGGCAGCTGTGGAGGCTTGGGAGCCATGGGCATTGAAAAAGCCTGTGACTGTGATAATCCATGCGAAAAGCGTCAACAACGGATGGCAAAAGAAAAATTCTGGCAAGACAATAAAATTATTTAACCTTGCTTCTTCACTGTAAAGCTTGACTGCCAGTAGCGGCGTTTAGATGGTGCTACTGGCTGTTCCTTTATACAGTTTTCTCTAACTCGCATCTGATGGTTACTTGGGTATAATGGCTTTTTGACTCACAGGAAGCTGTTATGTCTTATCCAACTCTTTTCACTGCTGAGCTTTCGCCAGCATCTTTGCATGATGAACGCTGGGATGCCTTAATCGTCCTGGCGTACGATCTACAGGCGGATGAGTTTTCCCCACTCGCAAATAGCATTACGACGGCGCAACAATGCGATCACCGTATTGGTCAGCACCTTGCTTCGGTTGCGTGCGCTGATGTACCAGGAGGGCGCTTAATCATTGCCCCGGTTGGCAGCCTTGAGCGTGATTATGACGATGTTCGCAGTTATGCTGATGCGGCAAAATCAGCCGTTTTATTGGCAAAAGATATGGGGGCGAAAGCGCCTTTAGTCTGGGTTCAATTGCACGCTAATGAGTTGTACCAATGCGCTGTTGAAGTAAGTTACCTGGCGATGTGTCAGGCTTTATGGCAGCCACTGGAAGGGCGTGAAGTGGTTGGTGAAGAAAAACTAGAGCCAATCCACTCTATTGCCATGATGGGGTTGGACGAGGCTCAGGTTGAAGAGTTAATGGCTATCGAGTCAGGTCGCAGATTAACACGTGACCTGGCTGGCACTGAACCAGAACGCATGAGTGCCTTGAACTTTGCCGCTTATTGCCAGCAGGCATTTTCCGGTAGCCCGGTTCAGGTAGAGGTGGTCACCGATATTGATACCTTGCAGCAAGAGTACCCAATGCTGATGGCCGTTGCCCGAAGCTCATTAGCTGTACCTCGGCATCGACCTGCGGTAATTCGACTGAGTTATACCCCTTCAGGGGCTGTTGCCCAGAGTTTATTTCTTGCGGGTAAAGGCCTGGTGTACGATACCGGGGGCGCAGATTTAAAAGTGGGCGGCAGTATGGCTGGTATGAGCCGTGATAAAGGCGGTGGCGCCGCTGTAGCGGGATTTATGCAGTCCATTGCCAAGCTACAGCCAGAAGGCTTAAAAGTGGTTGCTGAAATTGGTGCGGTTCGCAACAGCATTGGCTCCGATGCCTTTGTGCCGGATGAAATTCTGACTAGCCATGCAGGTGTACGGGTACGGATTGGTAATACCGATGCGGAAGGTCGACTGGTTTTAGCCGATTTACTATCGCACTTACGTCAGCAGGCCACCGATGAAGTGGCACCACAAATATTTTCAGTGGCTACGTTAACCGGTCACGCGGCTCGCTCTGTTGGACCTTATACAGCACTGGTTGAAAATGGCCCTGCCCGGGCATTAGGCTTGGCGCTGCGTATGCAGCAGTGTGGTGATATCTGGGGTGATCCTTGTGAAATATCCCGTAGTCGCCGGGAAGACTATCAATTTATACAAGCCAAAAGCAGTGCTGAGGATGTATTAAGTTGCAACAATGCAGCGTCATCAGTCACCGTACGCGGGCATCAATTCCCAATGGCATTTCTGGTTGAAGCGTCTGGTTTGGTTGAGCATGGGCAGTATGCTATGAAACCAATTCCTTATGTTCACTTAGACATTGCTGGTAGTGGTGTGGATGGTGGTGACTGGATACACGGTAAACCTTCAGCGGCTCCTTTGATGACGATGCTGGCCTCAGTGTTATCTGAACCAGCAGCCCGCTAAGCCTCTAGCGTTGGCTTTGTGGTTCTGCTGTAGCACTTCGAGCTGCTGCAGAACAACGCTTGTTCTGATGATAAATGCTGGGTATGCTGTTCATTCAATACCTTAACTATCGACTCAGGCTACTTCAGGTTAATGATGCTGTTATCTTGAGGTAGCTAGAGCCAAGCAGCAGATGGACTGGCAATGCGCTTAAGACAGACGTTACTGATTTATTTAGTACCCTTGCTGTTATTTCCAGCCATGCTGTTTGGTGTTCTGGCTATAAAGTACAGCCAGTCGTACTATTGGCAAGAGGCCAACTTAAAAGCCAGTCATTTCCTGGCTGAGCAGCGTTTAGCCATTAGTCGTGAGATATCCAGCTATAGCCAGCAAATTCAAACGCTGGCAAACAGTCAGGAAGTTGGGCAGCTTATCCTCTCCCCTGCCTCGGAGTCTGAAGCTTTTAGAGCCAGGTTAGTTGACTTTGTGGATGCGCAGCCAGCATCTGATACAATCAAACTATTACGCCTTAATGGCCAGGTTGAGCTGCTGGTGGCTAAGGAAAAACACCAGGATGACAGCAATAGGTTTCGTCAGCGTTATTTCACTCGTTTGCAGAGCATGATCCGTGAAGAGATTTTTTTCTTCGCGCCAAAAAGTGAAACGTCCGAGCAACGGTTGTTTGTTGCACATAAAGTGTATACTCCGAGGCAGGAGGGCAATGACTCCAGATTGCTGTGGGGTTATTTGGTACTTAGCGTCGACCCTGAAGCACTCAGCACCATTTTACGGCAAAGTCTGACACCAGGCAGCGTATCTTTGATCATCAGCCCATCGGCGACCATTGCTTTTTCAGACCGACCGCAGTTAATTGGCAGCACTTTTGCCCCTAGCCACTTCAGAACCATTCAGAAGAGTATGCAGCAACCAGACATGGAGAAAGGCTTACTGCTTGGACAATCGATGTTGCTTAAGGGCGCTGAGCTGCCAGGTGATTTTCAGTTGTTGCTGGGCATTAATCAGCAGGAATTGATGGAAGGCACCATGCAGATCCCCTGGGTGATTGCCGGGTTGCTTTTGAGTGTCTCACTATTGTTACCATTTACTATCTATTGGTTATTGATCCGCCATGTCTTCGGCCCTATTCGTAAGCTCACTCAAGCCAAAACTGCGGTTGGCCGTGGTGATTTGTCCACATTATTACCTGTACTGAAGCAAGATGAGTTGGGGGATATGTTTGCTGCTTTTAATGTGATGGTGCGCCAACTCAGGGTGTACCGCGAACGAGAGCGGGCCTATAAACAGCAGTTGGAGGAGAAGGTATTAAAACGAACGCAGGACTTAGCGCGGGCCAATGATGATTTAGCGGCAGCGAACCACGAGCTGATTATTGCCAGAGAGACTGCTGAGCAAGCCAGTCGGTTAAAGAGTGTATTTCTTGCCAATATGAGCCATGAAATCAGAACGCCGTTAACGGCTATTATTGGCTTTAGTGAGCAAAGCGTCCAGACAGCTGATATAGAAAAGATCAAAGATTATCAACGGCGTGTACTGAAAAGCAGTCAGCATTTGCTTAACCTGATTAATGATATTTTAGATTTATCTAAGATTGAGGCCGATAAGCTTGAATTGCAGGTTGAGCCCTTTAATTGTCTGGAAATCATCGATGATGTGTATCAACTTACACACAATCAGGCGCTAGCTAAAGGGCTCGATTGTGAGTTGCAATGGATGTTTCCTCTGCCGGAGTTGCTAAAAGGGGATGAAGTGCGTTTTCGCCAGGTATTACTTAACCTCGCTAGTAACGCGGTGAAATTTACCGAGCAAGGCAAAGTGATCATACGAGTCGAGTACGACCTGATGAATCAGCTGCTGCGTATTGCAGTAAAAGATACCGGCATTGGTATTGCTCCATCTGAGTTATCTCGTTTGTTTCAACCTTTTGTGCAAGCCGACTCTACCGTTACTCGGCATTTTGGTGGCACGGGTCTTGGCTTGTGTATTTCTAAGAAACTCATCCAACAAATGGGTGGCGATATCTATGTAGAGAGTGTGAAAGGTGTGGGCAGCCACTTTGAGATCCAGCTGGATTGCAGTGGCATGGACTGCCGCTTAGTGCAGTCTTATCAGCCGCCGGTTGCCGCCCCGTCAGAACCGATGGATCACCAGCCAGGCAGCCTGCATATTCTGGTTGCAGAAGATAACCCCGATAATCAACTGTTATTAAGTATTTTACTGCAACAAGTGAATGCGACCTATGTGATGGTAGAAAATGGTCACCAAGCTGTTGAGCAAGTGCTCAGCACAGACTTTGACCTTATTTTTATGGATATGCAAATGCCTGAAATGGGCGGCGAAGAGGCAACCGAGTTGATTCGCCATGCTGGCATCCAGACACCTATTATTGCTGTGACTGCTAATGTGATGAGTGACGATATAGAGCGCTACAAGCGGTCAGGTTGTCAGTTCGTTTTATCGAAGCCAATCAATCAGCAGCAATTTTTGACCGTGGTACAATCGTTCAGAAATGACGCACCGGTTGAAGATCATCAGGAGCTTGAGCAAAAGTTAGCACAAGACCCGGTGATACGTGCGCTGAAACAAAGCTTCAGAGGTAAGTTGCCCACACTGCTAGAGCAACTGCAGCAAGCTTTTGAACAGCAAGACTGGGAGCGGCTTGCATTTGAATCCCATAGCCTGAAAGGCAGCGCTGGCAGCATGGACTTCGCTAATTTAACAGAACTAGCTGCAGAGCTGGAACTGTTGGCACATCAGCAAAATAACCACGGCTGCCACGACGTCTTGGTACGTATGCGAACGATCATTCAAGAGGACACCGCTAATGCATAGCCCTTGTGATTTCCAGCTGGATCCCCGGTTAGAGCAAGATAGCCACTTTTTTCAAAACTGGCCATTATGTCAACTACGCTTAATGGATGATCAGCAATACCCCTGGTTTGTATTGATCCCGCGCCGGGCCGGGTTACGCGAGCTGGTCGATTTATCTGAGCAAGACGCCGTACAGTATCAACTTGAGAGCAGACAACTCAGTTTGTGGATGCGGCAACAGTTCCAGCCGGTCAAGTTAAATATTGCAGCCTTAGGCAATATAGTACCACAATTGCATATTCATCATATTGCCCGCTTTACTGATGATAAGGCATGGCCTGCTCCGATCTGGGGGTGTGTACCCATGCTGCCTTATACTGAGCAACAGTTGCAGCAAAAACTGTTTCACTGGCAGCAATCCTTGCCTGTCTGGCCTGAAGCCTTATAAAGGTGGATTGGTCCTGGCTTTTTTTCGTTCCATGTTGGGGTGACGTATGTCTGCAGAAAATGCATTGATTACCATATTAATTGAAAAGCTTAGAAACGATAGCTTACTGTTACCTACCTTACCGGAAATCGCGTTACGGGTTCGCAGAACTGCCGATGATCCTGAAGTCAGCCTGGCTGCAATGGCAGAAGTGATTAGCATGGACCCAGCCCTAGCAGCTCGGATGTTGCGAGTGGCGAATAGTGCCTTTTTAGGCCGTTCGATTAAAGTCGCCACGCTGAGTCAAGCGGTGACCCGCATTGGCCTCAGTCAGATTAAAACCATAGCCACGGCCATGGCGATGGAGCAGTTATTTGTCAGTCAGAATAGCCATATTCAGCAAATGATGGATAAAGCCTGGCGTGATACCGTGCAGGTGACCAGTGTTGCTGTGGCCTGTCTGAGTTACTATCGTTCGCAGCATCGCCATTGTAAGTTAAGCCTTGATGTGATGACATTATCAGCTTTATTGCACCATATCGGTTTATTGCCTATTTTAACCGAAGCGGAAAAGCATGAAGACGTATTTGGCCACCCTGGATTTATGCGTCATGCCATGGTGAAGCTCTCCCCGCAGATTGGCTTGGCCATCATGAAAGCCTGGGGGTTTTCTGAGTTGTACCAGCAAGTGGTGGCCGAGTGGCAATTGCCCCAAGTTTCCAGCGCGCCGGATTACACCGATTTTATTCGTATTGCAACCATAGTGAACAAAGCATTCCCTGAGGTTGAGCAACAACAGTTTTTAATGGGCCAGTACATTGAGCAAGGTTTGGTGCCAGAGGCTGACTTTATGCAAGAACCTTTGATTGCAACTGTGTATCAGGATGTACGCTCTTTGTTTGCCTGATGACAAGCAAAGAGCGTGACGTGGTGATTTAGGGTTTTATTTCGTCACCTGCTCGGACCGAGTCAGCTAATCGATCCAGGCTTTCAGACAGTGTAGAGCACATCAATAAAGTGTCGGCAGCTAAGCGGGTGTCTTCATCCTCCCAGCCAAGCTCATCATTCTGACTGCTGATGCTGTCATGGTATTTAATGCCCTTAATGCTGCCATCTTCACAAACCTTCCAGCCAAGACGTTCATCTTGTTCCAGCTCAAGCCGGGTCACCAGCTTATCTTCCAGATGACTTTGTACATCCTCGGTAGTAAGGATGTGATTACTAAAGCGGACTTTGGCACCTTCTTCATCGGGTGCTTTTAATTCTACCTCGGCGCCCAGCTTAAAGCCTTCAGGCAGCGCTTTATCCTGCAGCCACAGCTGAAGTTGAGCACTCAGTTTGTAGGGATCAAGCCAGGGAAGTGCAGGCAATGAGCCAAAAGCCTTGCGTAATAATGCCAGCATGTCCTCCGCTTTACTGCTACTGCTGGTATTGACCAAAATCCGTTGTTTGTTTTGGTCCAGGCAAGCGAAAATCGTTTGTGAACGGCTAAAGGCCCTGGGCAGCAGCTGAAAAGTCACGTCTTCTTTCAGGCTGTCTTTCTCTTTACGGCTCAGTGAGCGGCCTTTCTCTTGCTCTAGCGCATCGAGGCGAGGCTGCATTTCTTCTTGCACGACAGCGGCGGGCAGAATTTTTTCCTGTCGCTTCAAGGCAAAGAAAATATAGTGTTGATTTTGGTAACAGAAGCTCTGACTGCTCGCAAAGGGAGCTGTGAAGCCTGAACTGGATGCTTGCTGGCCGGTGCAGGGGCTAAAACGAAATTCAGCCAGTGCCTGCTCCATGGCGTCAATGTCGAGTGATAAGGGAGTGTTCAGTTGATATACGCGAAGATTTTTAAACCACATAAAGATACTCTGAGACAACGGGAAAGGCGTCAGTATAACGTGAGGCAGCAATAAAGGGGAACCGTTCTAGGGCTGATTAACTCTCGTTTTTCTTGGGAAACCGAATGTGGTAGTGCAAGCCTTCACCTGGTTTGCTTTGCACTTCAATACTGCCTTTGAGTGTTTGGCGTACCAGGTTGTAGGTGATGTGAGTGCCAAGCCCACTGCCACCTAATTCACGTTTGGTGGTGAAAAACGGATGGAACAGCTTTTCAAGCTGCTCTTCCGTTAAACCTTTGCCATTATCGCTGTAGCGGATATCAACATAGTTTTGATCATCCACCACCGTGATACGGATTTCACCTTGTTCAACTCCTTCAAAACCATGGATCAGGGAGTTCATCAGCAGGTTGGTGAAAATCTGTGAAATAGCTCCAGCCGGACAGGTCAGTTGTAAGTCTGCAGGGCAATTGATTTCGACCTGATGCTTGGTCTTTTTAAAGTGAGGTTGCAAGGAACGAACCACTTCTTGTAAATAATGCGCCAGCTGAATGGTTCGAATGGCTTCGCTGGTTTGATCCACAGCAATTTGTTTAAAACTGGCAATCAAGTCGGAAGCTCTGCTCAGATTGGTTTCCAGTAAGCCTGCCGTTTCTGTCGCCTCTGAAATGAAACGCTCCAGATGTTTTGGTGACAGGGTTTTCTCCTGATAGGCGTGCTGTAAGTTTTGGATTTTTTCAGATAAGAAGCTGGTCGCAGTCACCCCGATGCCAACCGGTGTATTCACCTCATGGGTGATACCTGCCACCAGGCCTCCAAGCGCAGCCATTTTCTCAGATTGCACCAATCGATCCTGAGTTTGTTTTAAATCATCGACCAGGTTTTCCAGCTCTGTTTGTTTATTAAGGAGTGCGTGCTCGATGTGGCGGCGTCGCTCAATTTCTTCTTTCAGGCTTTGCTGTTTGGTTTCCAACTTTTGCTTTTGTTGCTGGAGATCCATCATGGCCTGGCTTAAGCCAGAGGTTTTACGCGCAACTTCTTGCTCCAGCACCAGGTTGTGCTGGTCGAGTTTCTCGTTACTGACCAGCAACTCCTTTTGTGTACTTTCAAGCTCTGACTTGTAGTCTTGAACCCGACGGATCAAACGATTAAATGCCGTTGCCATCACACCTAGCTCAAAGCTGGTTTCCTGCTGCTGAGTGGATATGTTAACGCCTTCAAGGTGATCCATTTCCAGATCTTCGATCTGTTGCGTGAGGGAGGAGAGTGGTTCGGTTAGATGCTTACGAAAAGCGATTAAAAACAGGATGATTAAGAAAGTGGTTTTGAGCATGGCATTGCCGATCAGGAAAAAGATACCCACTTTGATTCGATCAATCACAATCGCCCGGCTGGAAAACAAGGTGACATCGCCAACCTGAGTGGCGCGGCCGGAGAACTCAAAAATAAGGGGGAAGGTGTAACCAAAGAGGCCAGATTGTTGCTCAGTCAACTGGATGCCTTCGCGCACTAACTCGGTGCCATGGCGCTCGCTGATATCGACATGTCGACCCAGCTGGGTGATCACTGTGCCAGCGTCATCACGTACGATGATCCCCTCCACCGCAGGGATGGCAAGTAATCCATCGGCTATCACCAAGGCTTGTTGAGTGTTCAGCTCCCATATAGCACGGGTCAGGCTGCCGGAAAAGGTTTGTTGCAGCGTAGACAGTTCACTGTTGATGTACCGCTTGGTATTAAAGTATTCCGCGCCAATCTGAGCTAAGGTGACAACAAATGTCAGTATAAAATAAACGGACAGCACCTTAGTCAATAATGTACGAGATAAGCCTTTTTGCTGCATAGATAACCCTTTAAAACCGCAAATATGTAGCGTGCTGAGAACCATGCTGTAACGTTGCAGAATGACGCCTGGTTGTCATAAACCGCTCCGACACATTTATTGTATGCTGCATCGTATTCTGGTGATGCCTTTCTGCGACAGAAAACCGGGGTCAAAGTATCTTTTGACTATAGCCTAATTTTCAGATATTTCGTTGATTTAGCAATAAAGTATCAGACTTTATGCTTGCTTGCATTGTATTTAGCTTCTGTATATGATTCGAACAGCCCTTGATCTTATAACATCAATAAAAACGCATTTAATCAAGAGAACTGAATTCATGACTCTGAAGGCTTTGATTTGTGATGACTCTATACTGGCGCGTAAACAAGTCAAAAAGAGTTTACCGGATGACTTTGATGCGGAAATTTTAACCGCCTCAAATGGCAAGGAAGCTCTGGATGTTTTGTCCCAGCATGAGATTGGCCTTGTTTTCCTCGATCTGACGATGCCTGAACTGGATGGCGTTGGTGTGCTTGAAGCGATTAAAGCACAGCAACTTAAGTGTTTTGTCATTGTTATTTCTGCTGATATCCAGCCTGAAATGCAAAAGCGGGTCACTGAGCTGGGGGCGCTGGCTTTTATTCAGAAACCGGTAAACAGCGACAAGTTAGCCCTGATACTGCATCAGTATGGGTTGATCTAATGGTTAGACTCACTCCGGATCAGCAAGACGCGCTGCAAGAGCTGATGAATATTGCCATGGGCGGAGCCAGTGACCAATTAGCTCGTTTTTTAAATACTTTTATACACTTGCAGGTACCCGCTATCCAGGTTGTTGAGGCGTGCTCTGTTCCCGAGCAACTGTCCAGAACCTATATCGATAATGATATCCGTTTGGTGAGTCAGGGGTTTATGGGCTCAGCTGGGATCCAGGGGGAGGCCATGCTGCTGTATAACATGGCCAGCACACATCACCTTGCCGCAATTCTTGGTTATCAGCAAGATGATACCAGTGAGAGCGAGATGCTCAGCGATATCAGCTCTATCCTCACGACCACCTTCCTCAATAGTTTATCGGCTCAGCTTGACAGTAGTCTATCCTATAGCGCGCCGAGAATATTAAGTTGCCAGCCAACTGAACTCAAACAGCGCTTAACCGAGCTGTCCGAGCGTTGGACGGCAGCTTTGCAAGTGAATATCCATTATCAGGTCACAGATTACGCATTTGATTGCGAAATGATTTTATTGATCCCAGGCAGTGCATTAGCAACCTTACAGCAGCGGCTGGATCACATTCTGCAGGAGTTCTGATGGATGCACATTGGTTGGCTTTACCCATCCTTAATCAGCTGAATAGTGGTGTCTTGGTGCTGACAACGGACTACACCATCAGCTACTACAATCAGTTTATTGAGCGACGACTGGGCGTTCCTCTGGTAGAAGTGCGCGATCGCTGTGTGTTTGATGTGTTTACCGATTTGCCAGAGGCGTGGTTAACTCGCAAGCTGGATAGTGTCGTTGCCTTGAATGCACCCACGTTCAGTTCATGGGAACAGCGGCCTTATATCGTGAAACTGCCACATCTTCGCCCGGTCAGTGGCGGCACGGATTACATGATGCAAAACTGCACCATGTTGCCTTTGCAGCATCCTAAAACAAAAGAAACCTTTGTCTGTTTATTGATTGAAGATGCAACCGATGTCAGCATTTATCAGCAAGAACTGCAGCAAAATATGCAAGCGCTCCAGCAAGCCAACCGACTGGATGGTTTGACCAAAGTATTGAACCGGGCGCATTGGGAAGAGTTGTTGCAAACTGAAATGCTAAGGGCCAAGCGCTACCATCAACCGTTATCCTTGATCCTGTTTGATTTGGATAAATTCAAGCAGCTTAATGATGATTATGGGCATCTGGGCGGTGACTTTGTGTTGATTGAGTTGGCCAGCTTTATTCAGAGCTTGCTGCGCGAGTCGGATTATCTTGGACGCTATGGTGGCGAAGAGTTTGGTATCATTTTACCAAATACGGCATTGCAAGGTGCATCGGAGGTCGCTGAACGAGTATGTAAAGCCGTGGCAGAACATGAGCTGCTGTTTAATCAACGGCATATACGAGCCACCATCAGCTTAGGGGTTGCTGAACTGAATACCCATCGGCACAAAGATGCACACGATCTACTGCAATGTGCTGATATCGCTTTGTATGTCTCAAAGCGGCAAGGGCGCAACCGAAGTACAAAATACCATGAGCAGCTGCAAGACTATCTGCAAAAAGTAAATTCATAAGATTGGCTATTAACTATTGACAGACGTCTATAAGTCCGTGCATTATGGCGCCTATGAAAAAAATTCTGACACTCACCATCACGATTATTACCACCACCCTATCGGGGTAGGAGGTCGGTGGTGCATTGTCATCTGAAAACCCGTGACCTCATCCGTCACGGGTTTTTTGTTAAAGGGCATTAGACCCTATGACCCAACCAGGTCCGATAACAATACTCGAGTATATATCGCAAACACGTTGAATGAATTCAGGAGTAAAACATGCGAGTGCTAAAATTTGGGGGATCGTCACTAGCGTCGGTTGCACGCTTTCAGGATGTAGCCGCCATTGTCGCAGACACAGCCTCGGAATCGGATCTTTGTCTGGTGTTATCAGCCCCTCAGGGAGTCACCAATTTACTGGTGGAGTTGACAGATTTAGCTTATATGGGAGCTGAGTACCAGGACTTGCTGGACAGCTTGCAACAGCGCTATCAGCAATTATTGGCGGATGCTGAAGCCATTGTTGATGGTAAACTGCTTGAGCCAGCCCGCTTGCTGATCGAACAGCAAATGACCTTGTTGCAGCAGCGCTTGCAAGGGGTGCAGTTGTTAAAGCATTGCCCCGATCATATCAAAGCGCAGTTGTTGGGCTTGGGTGAACAGTTTAGTGTGACGCTGATGCAAGCTCTGCTGCAGGCACAATCAATTTCTGTGGCCTTGCTCTCAGCGGCTCAGTGCATCCGCAGCGAGGGGGATTACCTGAATGCAACGGCTGATATTGCGGGCTCTGAAACAGCACTAAAAGCAGCTCTGGCCAGCCAGCCTGCCCAGGTGTATCTGCTGGCAGGCTTTGTCTCCAGCAATGCTCAGGGAGAGGTTTGCTTGTTGGGGCGTAACGGCTCTGACTATTCTGCGGCCATTGCAGCTGCAAGCATTCAGGCTGAATCCTGTGAAATCTGGACCGATGTGGATGGTGTCTTTAGTGCGGATCCCCGCCAGGTAAAACAAACGCAGCTGATTGAGCGGTTATCGTACGATGAAGCTATGGAGCTGTCTTATTTTGGTGCCAAGGTATTGCATCCAAAAACCATTGGCCCCTTGGCTAGATTTGCCATCCCCTGTTACATCAAAAACACGTTGAATCCTAAAGCAGCCGGGACCTGCATTGCTGCTGAAGGGGATGGTGATTCGTTGGTGAAAGGCATCTCTAGCCTGCAACATCTGGCGCTAATCACGGTCTCTGGCCCTGGCTTGAAAGGTGTGGTGGGGATGGCAAGCCGGGTTTTTGCCACCATGGCCCGTGCCCAGATTTCAGTGAATCTGATTACGCAGTCTTCGTCAGAGTTCAGTATTAGCTTTTGTGTGCCTCAGGTGCATTTAACGGCAGCCAAAAAAGCGCTGGAGTCCGAGTTTGAACTGGAGTTAAAAGGCAATTTGTTGCGTCCACTGGATATCTCGGCCGACATGGCTATTGTCAGCCTGGTTGGTGATGGGATGCGTCAGCATCGTGGAGTGGCCGCCAAGTTTTTTGCTTCGTTGGCACAGGCGCGAGTCAATGTGGTGGCGATTGCACAAGATAGCAGTGAGCGCTCAATCTCAGCTGTCGTTGCCCAGTCTGCTTGTCAGGATGCGGTGAAAGTGTGTCATGAAAACTTCTTTAGCCATGTGCCAAGTATCGATGTATTTGTCGTGGGCTGTGGGGTGGTTGGTGCTGAGCTGCTGGCCCAGATAGAGCGACAGCAAGGCTTTTTGCAGCAGCGCCATGTCAAGTTGAAAGTCTATGGCATCGCGAATAGCAAGCAGTTGTTGCTGCAACCAGAAGGGGTTGATCTCGGAAATTGGCAGCAGCAGCTCCGTGAGAGCCAAAAGTCTTTTTCTTTAAATACCCTGAATCAGTTTGTACAGCAACAGCATTTAATCAATCCGGTGCTGGTGGATTGCACCAGCTCTGAGGCCGTCGCATCGCAGTATGCTGATTTCCTGGCGGCAGGCTTCCATGTGGTGACGCCGAACAAGAAAGCCAACACCGCCAGCATGGCGTACTATCGCCAGTTACGTCAGACTGCGCAACAACACCGTCGGCGGTTCTTGTACGAGACCACCGTCGGGGCGGGTTTGCCCGTGATCGATACCTTGCAGGGCTTGCTGAATGCAGGCGATGAGCTGTTAGCTTTTGAAGGGATTTTATCCGGCTCGTTATCCTATATTTTTGGCATGCTGGAACAAGGCATGAGTTTGTCTGAAGTGACGTTAAAAGCTAAAGCGATGGGCTTTACCGAGCCGGATCCACGCGATGATTTATCTGGCATGGACGTGGCGCGAAAGTTACTGATCATGGCTCGTGAGTCAGGCCTGGAACTGGAGCTTGATCAGGTTCGGGTTGAGTCCGTGTTACCGGCAGACTTTGATGCCAGTGGCAGCATTGATGATTTTCTGACCCGGTTGCCGCAAGCCGACGCCAGCTTTGCTAAGCGTGTTGAGGCCGCTGAGGCTGAAGGGAAAGTGTTACGTTACATCGGTGAAATCCGTGATGGTCAATGCCAGGTAGCGATTAAAGCATTGGATCCGGCTCATCCGTTGGCTAAAGTCAAAGATGGCGAAAATGCGCTGGCGATCCACAGCCGTTATTATCAACCGATCCCTTTTGTGTTAAGAGGGTATGGGGCGGGCGCCGCGGTGACTTCCGCAGGTGTATTCAGCGATGTGTTGCGAACCTTATCCTGGCAACAGGAGGTTTAACAGACGATGGCAACTTATTTTGCACCCGCATCGACAGGGAATTTCAGCGTTGGTTTTGATTTACTAGGGGCGGCGTTTACACCGATTGACGGCGCTTTGCTGGGGGATCAACTGGAGATTCGGGCTGAACAAGCAAACACGACTCTGACCATCAGTGGTCGGTATCGACATCAGTTACCGGATGAGACCAGCGATAATCTGGTGCTGCGATGCTATCAGTTGTTTCAACAACGGATCGGACGCTCGTTACCCGGACTGGAACTGCACCTGCACAAGGCATTACCCGTAGGAAGCGGCCTTGGCTCCAGTGCTTGTTCTATCGTGGTGGCATGTTATGCTTTTAACCATTACTTTGGTCAGCCACTCAGCCAGCAAGCCTTGCTGCAATTGATGGCAGAAGCTGAAGGCGGTGTCAGTGGCTCTGTGCATTACGATAATGTGGCACCATCCTACTTAGGTGGCTTGCAGTTAATGGTGCCGGGCAGCGATGCTTTATGTCGGACACTGCCCTGGTTTGACCATTGGCGAGTGGTATTAAGCTATCCTGGTACTGTCTTATCGACCAAAGCGGCCAGAGCAGCGATCCCGGCGCAATTGGATTTAACAACCAGTATTCAGTTTGCAGCTGGTTTAAGCCGTTTTGTCTCAGCGCTTTATGCCGAGGATGAGGCGGATGCTTTAGCCGCATTGCAGGATGTGGTGGCAGAGCCAGCTCGGACATTACTGATGCCAGAATTGCCCGTTATTCGCCAGGCGTTAGCCGAGTTGGGTGTGGCTCATGTCGGTATTTCTGGGGCTGGACCGACGGTATTTGCTTTGTGTCAGACCGATGCTCAGGCCGCTGCAGCTGCTCAGTATTTAGTGTCTCATTATGGCAAAAATCAGGATGCCATGACCCATATTTGTCGATTATCCCCTAATGGCGCGCAGGTGCTGAAGGATGAAAACCATGCAGTTAGTTAATTTAAAAGTTCCTGAGGAACAAGTACAATTTCTTGAAGCGGTGCGAACGGGTTTGGGCCAGCAACAAGGCTTATTTTTCCCCACCCGGTGGCCACAGTTGGATTGCGATGCTTTATTGCAGCTACCACTGGTTGAAAGAAGCATCGCTATTATGCAGGCGTTGTTTGGCGATGAGCTGTCTGTCGAGCAAATTAAGCAGATGGTTGAGCAGGCGTTTACCTTCCCGGCTCCGTTGCAGCAGGTCAAAGACGATCTGCATTGTCTGGAGCTGTTTCATGGCCCGACGCTGGCGTTTAAAGACTTTGGTGCCCGCTTTATGGCGCAAGCATTGGCCAAAGCTCAACAGCAAGAGCGGGTGACCATTGTGACGGCCACTTCAGGTGATACCGGAGCTGCGGTTGCGCAGGCTTTTTATCGCCAACCAGGTGTTCAGGTGGTTATCCTCTACCCTAAAGGGAAAATCAGCAGCTTGCAGGAAAAGCTGTTTTCGACGTTAGGAGAGAACATCACGACCTTGGCCGTGGAAGGCGACTTTGACCAGTGTCAGGCGTTAGTGAAGCAAGTATTCGACAACCAGGCATTGGTGAAGCAGTTGAATATTAATTCGGCCAACTCAATCAATATCAGCCGTTTGCTGGCTCAGGTTTGTTATTACTTTGAAGCCATGGCACAGGTGCCGGTTGAACGCCGCCGTGATGTGGTGTTTGCGGTACCAAGTGGTAACTTTGGTAATGTCACCGCCGGTTTAATCGCCAAGGCCATGGGCTTGCCTTTTAAACGAATGGTCGCGGCCACCAACATCAATGATACGGTGCCTCGTTATTGGCGTGATGGTGCTTGGCAACCCAATCTGACGCAGGCAACCTTATCCAATGCGATGGATATCAGTTCACCGAATAATTGGCCCCGGGTCGAAGCCTTGCTGCAGCAGGGCGTGATCCAGCGCGCAGAGCTAGAAGCCGTGGCCGTGGATGAAGACGATACGCAATTAGGCATGCGCCAACTGTCGGCGGAAGGCTACGTTAGTGAGCCCCATGCAGCCGTGGCTTATAAGGCCCTGAAACGCAGCTTGCAACCCGGTGAGTTTGGTATCTTTCTTGGCACGGCACATCCGGCCAAGTTCAAAGAGCAGGTTGAGAATATTTTGGGATGTCCTATTGCATTGCCGCCAGCCTTGGCAAAATGCCAGGCGGAAACCAGTTTGAGCATTGACATAAGCGCCGACTTTGCTGCATTGGCTCAGGTTCTTCAGGGGTTAGAGTCCGATGCCTGATTGGCAACAGGTGATAGGCGCTGAAAAACAGCAGCCATACTTTCAGCGCATTTTGGCAGAGATCAAACAGGCCAGAGCGTCTGGCCAGGTGATCTATCCGGCGGACAGCGAGGTGTTTAATGCCTTTAAGTTAACCCCTTTTGCTGAATTAAAAGTGGTGCTGCTGGGGCAGGATCCTTATCATGGGCCGAATCAGGCTCATGGTTTGGCTTTTTCGGTTCGGCCTGGCGTGGCAATTCCGCCGTCACTGCGTAATATGTACAAAGAGCTGACCCAGGAGTACGATGATTTTAAGGCACCTTCGCATGGCTGTCTTACTTCTTGGGCTAAGCAAGGAGTGCTGTTGTTGAACACCGCGCTGACGGTGGTAGCGAACCAAGCCAATTCACATCGTGATCTGGGGTGGCAGCAGTTTACCGATCAGGTGATTGCAGCGGTGAGTCAGCATGCTGAGCATGTCGTGTTCATGCTATGGGGCGCCAACGCCGGGCGAAAGGCCCGACTGATTGATGTAAACAAGCATACGGTGTTGACGGCACCGCACCCATCGCCACTATCTGCGCATCGCGGTTTTATGGGATGCAACCACTTTCGTCAAGCCAATACCGCGCTGCAGACGCATGGACAGGCTACCATCAATTGGCAGTTGCCTATGACGGCTGAACTGTGACCTAAAGCAACCAGAGTGCCGGTAACAAAAACGCCCACATCAATTGATGTGGGCGTTTTTGTTAAAATAACTCAATATCATCCAGTTCTGGTTCGATGGTCCAATCCATGTCGGCCAATTCACGCTTTAATCGCTGTCGCTCTTTCATGGCTTCAATTTCACGCCATTTGCGCTTACCCGTGCTACGGGTTTTCTGCGCGGGTCGCTCCAACATATTCAGTAAGTCTTCGAAGCTTTCCATTTAAGCTGCCTCTCTGATGTTGTTGTTATTTTCAACAAAGATGTACCATAGCAAGCGACAAAAATAAAGCGAAAACGTGACAGTGTGATGACATTTTAGCCATTTAGCTGCTGGTCAGATGTCCTCTTAAGGTGGCAATCAGTTGATTGGTTGAGCTATCAAACTGAGTCTCCTGGCCTGAATGCAAGGCTTGATAGATAGGACCAGATAGTTGTTTGCCCAGTTCAACGCCCCACTGATCGAAAGAGTTAATCTGCCATATAGCGCCCTGGCAGAACACTTTATGCTCATACAAGGCGATCAGTGCTCCAAGATAGAAAGGCGAAAGTTCTGGTAGCATCAAGGTGTTGCTTGGCTTATTGCCTGGT
>JAIUMG010000025.1 GCA_022565655.1 Alkalimonas sp. | reverse complement strand
GCAATAAAATATCTACCTGCACCGCGCCATCGGCCACCACAGGATCAATGCGTACCACCTGACCGGTGACAATGCCATGGCGGCTATCGACTTCGGCGTTGGCACCCACTTGCAGTAAACGTACCTGCATTTGCGGCACCTTTACTTCCGCGATTAAGGGCGACAAACTACCGACCAGCGCCAGTTCATCGCCAATATTGACGCTCTGGCCTAAACTTACCGGCAAGCGCTGCAACACACCGGCCAGACCCGCCCGCACCACCAGTTGCTGCAACTGATAGGTGGCATTTGCAAGCTCTGCTTCAGCTTGCTGAATATCTTCTTGCTGGATCAGCAAATACTGCTGATGCACTTCCTTCAGCGTTTCAAGTTTTTGCAGCTCCAACTGGTAGCGCTCGGCCAGCTGATCAGCCCGCGCACGGCTACGGCGGGCATCCATTGCAGAAATGATACCAGCAGCAGCCAATGGTGCTTCGGCTTCGACTTGCAGCGCCGCCAATTCAGAATCGGATTTCAATTCAGCCAATCGGGAGCTTTGCTCAAGAATTTCGCGTTGTTGTTCCAACGCTAGCCGGCGGCTATTGCTGCGTTTATTGTGTAAATTGGCCAACGCCTGCTGCGCGGCCACTTCTAAGGCAGGATTTTTTAACGTCAGAATAATGCTATCAGGCTCGACTACCGCGCCAGGGCGCAACTTAATCTCATCCACCGTCGCCATACTGCTGGCGGTCAGTAACCGCTGATTTTGCGATTGCAAACTGCCATAGCCTGTCACCCGCTGGGTGAAATCACCGCTTTGCACCGTCGCCACGCTGACACTGGCAGCATTGATGTAATGCAAACCACCGGCAAAGCCGATGCTCCAACCGCTGATCAGCAGCAACGCCGAAAGCAGACCAATGGCGCTGTAGACCAGCGTACTGAAGTTGGTTTTCATACAAGTCCCTGAAACGAATGCATTGATACTTTTACATTCGATGATATTCAGAAATAAAAATGATCACAATAAATTTATGATTGTATTTTATCCTGAAGCAATTCGCCTAAAGCAATAAGGGACTATATCAAGCGAGGAAAAGGGCTCGCGAAGAATGAGAGCATATTGACCCCGTCGGTTATAACAGGGCCATGAGAGTGGCAATTACTTTTTCAGCTTCACCGGCCGCTGCCAACCATCAATATGGCGCTGCTTGGCGCGGGCCACTACCAGCTCATTGTCACCGGCATCTTTGGTCAGTACAGAGCCTGCGGCGATGGTGGCGTTAACACCCACCGTAACCGGTGCTACCAGTGCGCTGTTGGAGCCAATAAAGGCGCCGTCTTTGATGGTGGTGACAAACTTGTTGGCACCATCGTAATTGCAAGTAATAGTGCCAGCACCGACATTTACTTTTTCACCAATCACGGCATCGCCCAGGTAGGTCAGATGGTTGGCTTTGGATCCTTTACCGAGGGTGGTTTTTTTCATCTCGACAAAGTTGCCGACATGGCTGTCATCCAGCATTACTGAATTGGGCCGCAAGCGGGCGTATGGCCCGACCGAGCAGTGCGTGCCGACCTGTGATTGCTCGATCATGGAGTTGGGTTTGATTTCGCTGTAATCGCCAATGACGCAGTCTTTTAACATGCAGTTGGCCCCTATGGTCACGCCTTTACCCAGCACCACTTTGCCTTCAAAGATCACATTAATATCGATCAGCACATCATTGCCCACCTCGACGCTACCGCGCACGTCTACGCGATATGGATCGCGTAAGTTGGCACCAGCCAGCATCAACTCTTCAGCTTTGCGCTGCTGATAAGCCCCTTCCAACGCGGCTAGCTGCACTCGGTTGTTGGCACCTTCGACTTCCATCGGGTTTTGTGGCTGAGCAGTGGCTATTTCGACGCCTTCAGCGTGCGCCATGGCAATGACATCGGTTAGGTAGTATTCGCCCTGGGCATTGCTGTTGGATAAACGGCCCAGCCAGCTTTTTAACTGCTTGCCTGGCAGCGCCATAATGCCGCTATTTACTTCGTTGATTTTTAGTTGCTCTGGCGAGGCATCTTTTTGCTCGACAATGCCGACCACCTTGCCGCTATTATTTGCACCAGCACGCACAATGCGGCCATAACCGGTTGGGTTGGTCAGATTTACCGTTAAAATGGCTAGGCCATCGGCCGGTTTAGCTGCCAGCAGTTGCTGCAGGGTATCTAACCGCGTTAACGGTACATCGCCATAGAGCACCAGCACGGTATCCTCATCGGCAATATTGGGAATAGCTTGCGCCACCGCATGGCCAGTCCCCAGCTGCTTGGCCTGCAGTACCCAGTGCAATGGTTGTTCGCCCAAAGCGGCCTGTAAAGCCTCAGCACCATAGCCATACACCAGTTGTGGCTTGGCAGCGCCTAAGGCGCGAGCGGTATCAATCACATGCTGAACCATGGGCCGCTCAGCCACTTTATGCAGCACCTTAGGTAAATCCGACTTCATCCGTGTGCCTTTACCGGCGGCCAGTATAACGACGTTTAATGCCATTTTTTCATCCTTTCTCGTTGCTATGACACCATTTTACCTGAACAAATCAAGGATGAAAGCGGCAATCCGTATACATCAGAAACTAGCTATTGTGGCCACCACAGAAAAAAGCCCCTGACTGGCAGGGGCTTAAGCGTGAAAACAACGTTTAGAAGGTCTGATGAAATTGTGTTAGATCTTCGACAGGCTCAAAACCGGGCAACGGGGTAAAGTCCTGCTCCTGTTCCTGGCCTTGCAGAATCACCTGCAAAGCTGCGGCTTGCTCGGATAAAACCGCCTGCTGGTAGAACTGCTGCATCTCTGCCAAGGTCAGCGCCTTCACCGCGGCAATAAGCTGCTGCTTGCTATCAAAGCTTAAGCGATTGCGTAACCAGTCATTTCGCATCGAGGAAAACTCTTCAGTCAGATTGGTGGGTGCCCGCTGCAACTCCAGCAGCTGCGCTTCTTTCAAGCGGTTAAATTGCTCATCCGTCAGTTCTGCCAGCTGGATCGCATATTGCTGCAAAAATTCATCAACTCGCTGCTGCAACTGCTCGGCCGATAACACCGGGCTTTGAATGACAAAACCAAGGCCGGCATGATCGTTCATCGGCATATCAAAGGCTTGTACCACATAGCCAAGTTGCTCTTCGGTGCGCAGCTGATTAAAAAACGTTTGGTGCAAGTGGCCTGATATCACTTTTGCTGCGGCTTTGCCAGCAGTGCCGCCATCAGGTAGTTGCTGACTTCGGATCAGGCTAGTATCTGTTTGCGGGTTGCTGCGCAGTACCGATAACCGCTGGCCTGGCTTGGGCTGCCAGCTACGGAACACCTGATACTGTCGAGTCGTGTGCTGCGGGCCGGTGAGTGCGTCCGCAATGGCTTTGACATCGGCTGCAGCGTAATTGCCCTGCGCCAGTAAACGCAGTTGACTTGCTGTTAAGGTTTGCTGAATATAGGTGTTCAGCTCTTCCACGGTCACGCTTTGCAAGGCGTCCAGCAGTGCATCCAGCTCAAAACGTCCGGAGCGTAAGGTTGTTCTTAGTAACTCAACAGCTTGGTTTACTTGCATTTGTTGCTCCATTGAGCGCAGGCTGCGCTGCAACAAATCCCTACCTTGCGTAAATTGTTGTGGGGTGACTTCGGCAGCCAGTAACTGGCCAATCTGTTGTACCAGTTCGGGTTGTTTATCGGTAAAGCCCGATAGCCTCAATACCAGATCGTATTCTTCGCCTTCAGGCTGTAATTGCATACCAGCGGCACTGGCCTCTTGCCACAACGCCTGATGGTTCACTAAAAACAGTAGCTGCCACAGGCCATGCATCACCGCATCCTTTGCAGTTTGCTTAGCGGTTGGCTGATGCCATTGCATTAATAGCTGGCCGCGCGGCTGATCGGCAAAATGCTGACTGCCCATCAACCACCCTTCTACGCCAGACTCGTTCAGCACTAAGGTCGGTTTGCGGTAATCGCTGTGGTTCAGCGCAAAACTGCTTGGCTGGAAACGGTTTAGTTCTGGCAGGCTGAGTGGGATTAATGGCTGCTGCCAGGCCAGTTGCTCTTGCTCTGTGATCGGATGCACGGAGTAACGGCCTTGGAAATAACTCAGCTCTTGATCAGCGGGCTCTTGCTGGCTGATGTACCATAAAGTTAAACGTTCTGGCACCAACTGCGTCAGCAGTTGTTCAATCGCATCGGCGTTAAAATAATCGTACTGGAAAGGAGCGCTAACCACCGATGAAATGGGGTAGTACTGCATGGCAGCACTGAGCTCAGTGGCATAGCTAAAACCATCACTTTTTTCCAGAAAATTAAACTGATTCAGCAATGAGGTGCTGATTTCCTGATAGTACTTGTCATCCACTCCGTGCTGACGGATCTGTTCAATGTATTGCAGCATAATGGCGCTAATGGCCTCACGCTGTTGCAAACCGGCTTCGGTTAAATACAAATCAATAGAGAAATAACCGTAATTGCCAAAATACTTCGGGTCGTACTGCACAGTCACCACATCGAGCAGCCCCATGGCTTTTAATTGCTGGGCAGGGGTGCCAGGCATTTCTGAGCTCAGCAGATGAGCCAGAAACTCATTGGGTTTGGCGGCGAAGTGTTCAATGTTGTTATCAATGGTAAACTCCAACCGTAATGCCTGCATTTCGGTGTTAGGGATGTAATGTACCCGTCTTGGACCAAGCTCATCAAAATTGATACAACGCTTAGGCCTTGGACTGGCTAAATCTTTATTCTCGATGTCGGCAAAGAATTGCTGCGCCAGCAATTGCATCTGCGCCAGCGGCTCAGAGCTGATTAACACCAGTTTCATGCGGTTGGCCGAATAATAGCTCTGATAAAACGCCTGCATTTCTTCATGCAGATTACTGCCTTCTTTATCACTCAAGCTGTCCAGGTTGCCGATCCAGAACTGGTTTGCCGGATGATCGCCCAACAGCTTGGCTGCCAATGCTCGTTGTGCCCAACCATCACTGGTCCGGTACATCGACCATTCGGAATGAATGGCGTGCCGCTCTTTTTCTACGTAATCGGACAGCAACAGCGGCGATTTAAAGAAATCAGCAAAACGGTCCAGCGCTTCTTCGTAATGACTGTGATTAATTTCAAACATGTAATTCGTCAGCTGATTGGTATAGGCATTGGTGCTGCCACCATGTTGATTCATAAAGTTGTGATAACCATCCGGGTCGGGAAAGCGCTCGGTGCCCATAAACAGCATGTGCTCCAAAAAGTGTGCCAAGCCTTGTTGCTCTTTGGGATCATTGAGCCAACCGACATCGACACTGAGCGCTGCTGCCGATTTTTCTGCGCTCGGGTCAGAGACTAGCACCACTTGCAACTGATTGGGCAGGGTAATGGCTTGATACTGGCGGGCATCGTTCGGGCTGGTAAGAATACTTTGTGCCGATACTTGCTCCGTCACCATACTCGAGCTGGGAGCTGTGCTGCACCCAGTCAGTAAAACAGCACTGCAACTGGCAGCAAGTAAAGCCAAACTCACGGCACTGAAGGTAAACTTGTTCTTTTTCATCATCTGTGGTCCTTTTTATTCAGATTGGGTTGGTTGCCAACTCAGCTACGACGCCCTGGATTATTGACCCTCAGCCAAGCAAGCTGGTAAAAGTTGCGATAAATAGTAAGCAGTGCCAGTTTAGGCTGCTGAAATAAACAAAGCGATAACAAAGATGTGACTTTGTTGTGAAATGAACAGCTATTTTGGTTATAACCTAGCTATAACCATGCCAGCTCTGCTAGAGATCATATCGAGTAAAAGCCACTGAATAGCAACCAGATAGAAGAATTAATCACCTCTGATCCAGTACGGATTTTCTGCCAGCAGCCGCTCAGCATGAAAAAAGCCACCCGCAGGTGGCTCAATGCTAGCTTGAAGACAAACTTACTCTGCAGCAGGGTCTCCAATGTATTTTTCGAAGAATGCCAGCATTCGCTGCCAACGCTCCACTTCATTCTCCGGGTTATAGAAACCATGGCCTTCGCGCTCTTTCACCATCCACTCGTAAGGGTGATTACGCTTATCAAGTTCTGCGCGTAAGCCGGTGGCATGGCTGAGCGGCGTGCGGCGATCTTCAGCACCATGAATTAAGAAAACCGGAGCCTTTAATTTATCCAGCTGCTTTTGCGGTGACTGGGCATCCAGCACTTCTTTATCACGCCCCAATACCAGCTCAAGGTAGTTTATTCCAGACTGGGTTTCTGGAATATCACCTACTTCAAACATGGTGTTCAAATCGTACAACCCTACAAAGCCAACCGTACACTGATACAGGTCCGGTTCACGCACAGCACTCATTAAAGCAGCGTAACCGCCATAAGAGGCGCCATAAGCACAAATCCGGCTTTGATCAACAATACCTTCACTAACCAAATGCATCACGCCATCGGTCATATCGTCGATCATGCTGGTACCCCAATTGCGGTAACCGGCTTGCTCGAAGCTACGGCCAAAGCCACCTGAGCCGCGGAAGTTCGGTTGCAATACTGCATAGCCATGGGTTGCAAACACCTTTGCGTCTGTGACGGCTGGTGAAGAAGGAGAACTGCTGAGCAGATCCCGCGGGCCATGAGGGCCGCCATGAGGCAACATGATCAGCGGCAAGTCTTTCGCTTCTTTGCCAACAGGCAGCGTTAAAATTGCATGGATTTCTTTACCATCACGACTTTTGTAGACAATAGCTTGTGCCTGAGGCAACTGCTGTTGATCAATCCATGGCATGCTGTTTAATAAATGAGCCAACTGACGATTTTTAGTGTCGTATAGATAAAAGTCAGGGGTCGCATTGACTGACTCAACCCGAACCACTTTCAGGTTATTATCGCGTGTAGTCGAGGTAATCGTTACAGCCTTACCGGGCAGGGCACTGGCCAATCCCTGGATAATCGCGCTGTAAGCTTTGTCTTCAACATCATCAAAAAATACCGCTTCAATGTCCATAAAGTCATAGGACGCGCCAATCACTTCATTGACAAAGCCATCACGAATACTCATAAGCGGGCTAACATCCACCCGTGGATGATAGGCCAATATGGTTTCTGTACCATCATCCGGGTTTAAAATACTGATAGCACGAGTATCAGTTTGCGTATCACTTAAACCAACAACATGCTTGTTGTCACTTAAGAATGTTAAGGGTATAAAGCTACCAGCGGTCGCGGCATAGCGACGCAACTCCCGCCACTCGCTGCGCTCGCCACTGCGGTACATCAGAATCATTTCATTGTCGTTAGTCTGGTCGTTACCGACGGCAATTCTAGCTACACCGCGCTGATCGGTCACCATGCTCACTCCTTCACCAGGAACCGAGCGCAGTGGAGCCCGGGCTACCTGGCGAGTGCGTCCATTGTTGATATTCAGACGATGTACCAGAATGTAGGAGCCTCGTGCTGCAGTCAGACTGCTGCTGGCCACCAGGACAAAATCATCTTCATCGGGCAAATAATTAATCACTGAAAATGTAGACAACTCAGTGCGCGAAGATCTCGGCCCAACCAGCATCATCGGCCGGCTGCCATCAGCATTCACAGCATAAATTTCGCCGGTACCGACTGGTGACTCCATCGAGCCAATTTCTCGAACCAGCGTTAACAATAACCGCTCATCATTGGCCCAGTTAAATGAACCAATCGACTCACGTCCGGTAAATTGCTTATTGCTGATCACTTGGTTCGATGACAAATCGATCACAGTAAGAATAATATTGCCCGAGTCATTTCTGCTGGAACCAGCTAAGTAAGAACCCTGAGGCGATATTTTTATATCCATAAATTGTGGAAACTTCGCAAAATCTTCCAAACTGTGAGCTTGACTGGCTGCTGGCCACATCAGACTCAGACTGAACAAAAACAATAGATAGCGCATTTATCTGCTCCCTAAACGGTGTGTAGAGCCAAACCACACTGGCTAGGCCCAATTAAATTAAAGAGCAAAACGCGACCAACACCGTTTTACTCTGTAGCACCTTAATGGTAAGTAAAAGATCGGCAATGTGCGATAACCAACTGCGCTTTTGGTGTGACACTGTGCGGACTTTAGTTATAACCAGAGTTATAACCAAGACAAATCATTGAAATAATTAAGCTTTAATCTATAGCGCTCAATTTGTAGATCTGGTCGCTTTGTTGATTCGTACTAAAATAAATCAATTGTCCACCGTCCGCTGCTATAGAAACTTTTGGATGCATTCTGGCTCTGGGGTAGCTCTGCGCAATCATATCATTCCGATTGCCAAAGAGTTGCCATAGATGTGTTTGGTGCATCTGCATATTACTCACCATGAGACCTTGGCTATAAGCTTGGATCCGATAAGGCACATCAAACACAAAGGTCACCGGATACTGGTGCTCTGGTTGTAAATCACTATCTAACCGGAACATCTTACCATCAGCAGTAATTGACAAAAACTGCTCATTCCAGGGAAACAACACACGGTAGCCATGATTAAACTGCACCAGTAAACCAGACTCGAGTACATAGCGGTATGTCAACCAGCGCCCCCCACTACTGACGGTAAACAAAACTTCGTCACCCGAATCTGAAAAGTAACCTCGCTCAACCAGCTGCCCTTGAATACTGATGGGTTGCCAGGTGCGCTCAGATAGCTCGAACAGCCATAAACGACCTGCACTCTTCAGCAAAAGCTTCGCCTGATCAGGATGTTCATCGATCAGTTGAAAAAACTCGGGATGCGACATGATGAACTGTTCTTCAAAGGTCGTTGGATCATAAGAGGCAAGCTGGTAGTCATGTTCTTTACGGGTTAACCACAAGCCATCTGCATTATTGCGTTTATACTGAACATCCTGTGCCGAAGCGCCTAGTTGAAATAGTTTCATGTGCAATCGATCAGGCCAGTCTGCTTCAATAAAGTGCCGCTCTTCCTTTGGGCGTACTATGGTATACAACTGATTCGAATGCCCCAGAGCAAAACGGCGATATTGCTGCTGAGCCGGCAAGGGTAAATCTGCTACCGTTGCATTCTGCAGATCAAGGGTTTGTAAGATACCCTCTTGGTTAAGCATGATCATCCGATCAGCATCAAGCCATTTAATCTGGCCAATGAATTGATCCAGTTCATGTTCCTGTATCAATTCTTTATTACTGAGTTGGTATATCTGCAAACGGATAGTCGCAGTATCCTGCTGGTAGCGAAGGATGGCCAATTGACTTTGATCTGCTGATAACGAGCCCACATAATCCATGACATGTGATGAAGAACTAAAGGTCAATTGCTCGAGCTGTAAACTGTGCAAATCGAGCCGATAAAAATGGCCATTATCGCCTTGCTGTTTGGTCGCCCCAAAAATAAGGCTATCACTTTGAGAATGGTAGCTCAGCCCACCAATTGCAAAATAATTATCCAGTAAAATCTGAGCAGGCTGGTTTAAATTCAATGGGAGTTTATAAATTCTGCTTTTACCAAATTGCGAGTCGACATAGACGATCGCTTGATCATCCCGTACAAAGCTGACCGCCGAAATGGTGCGGCTTTCCGGGGTGGGTAGCAACTGCACCTGTCCTGAATGCTGATCAAACAAAAACAAGCGCCATTGCTCGCTCGCGCCATCGGTACCGCTATACACCAGATAGCGTTCATCGCTGGAAATAGCCAGATCTACTTTATGGCCAGGGGAGCTAATCAGTCGCTTCATCTCAAGGGCTGGCAATGGAGCAGCTTCATGGTTTGATGGAAACTTTTTTGACAACCAGATCCAGGCCAAAGCGGTTACGAGCATAAGCATCATCACCGAGCCCCATACCCGTGATAACTTAATTCTGGATGAAGCAGGTTTTAATAAGTGCGGGCTAACTATGGGAGTATCAGCGTCTTGTGGTACCGGCAAATCACTGGAGGCCGTCATGGTGTCATTGTTAGCATCCACGGCATCAATTGGACAGATAAGCTGATAGCCACGTTTCATCACAGATTTGATGTAACGTGGCTGCTGGCTATCTTTATCTCCCAGCACGTGACGTAATTTACTGATGGTTCGGCGCACGGCTGTGTCCGAAACGACCCGTCCCATCCAAACGTGCTCATGCAACTCTGCAAGTGACACCAGTCGTTCATGATGGATGATTAAATAACAAAGCACCTCATAAACTTTGGGTTCGAGTGTAATGATCGTCCCTTGATATCGAAGATGCTGCTGAACCCGATCAAGAGTAAATTCACCAATCTGCACTTCTGAAGCTAGTGAAGCTTGAGTTAACATCCGCAGTCTGCATTGTGTAAACAAGTTATGATTGCTATCAGGATATCATCATTTAATCAAAACCGTTAATTTAGGTCTGGCTTTAAGCACATAAAAAAAGCCACCCGAAGGTGGCTTTTTGGCAAAGCGCTTGGCCTGCTTACTTTACTTTACGCAACTTGCGGATCAACTGCAGTTGCGCAATGGCTTCTGCTAGCTGAGCTGCCGCTTCGGCATAATCGAAATCGGCACTGGCATGTTTCATGGCTTCTTTGGCACTCTTTTGAGCATCCAAAGCCGCTTGCTCATCCAGATCTTCAGCACGAATCGCTACATCCGCCAGCACGGTAATACAATCAGGCTGAACTTCCAGCACACCGCCAGCAACGTAGATGAAGTGTTCTTCACCAAATTGCTTAACGACGCGAATCATCCCAGGCTTCATGGTGGTCAGAAAAGGTGTGTGAAAAGGCAAAACACCTAACTCACCTTCACTGCCGGTCACCTGAATGGATTCCACCAGGCCAGAGAAAATTTTCTCTTCTGCGCTGACTACATCCAGTTGCACTGTCATCGCCATCTTGCCTCCTCAGCTGATTACTTCAGCTTCTTTGCTTTCTCGATGGCTTCTTCAATGGAACCAACCATGTAGAAAGCCTGCTCTGGCAAATGATCGAACTCACCGTCCAGAATGCCTTTAAAGCCACGGATGGTATCTTTCAATGACACGTATTTACCCGGTGAACCGGTAAAGACTTCAGCAACGAAGAACGGCTGAGACAAAAAGCGTTGAATTTTACGCGCCCGGTAGACCGAGGTTTTATCTTCGTCAGACAGTTCGTCCATCCCCAGAATAGCGATGATGTCTTTCAGCTCTTTGTAACGTTGCAGCACAGTTTGCACACCACGAGCTACTTCGTAATGCTCTTTACCAATCACCAGTGGATCCAGCTGACGAGAAGTCGAATCCAGTGGGTCGATGGCCGGGTAAATACCCAAAGAGGCGATGTTCCGGCTTAGTACCACAGTCGCATCCAAATGCGAGAAGGTGGTTGCTGGCGACGGATCCGTTAAGTCATCCGCAGGTACATAAACCGCCTGGATGGAGGTAATGGAACCGGTCTTGGTCGAGGTGATCCGTTCTTGCAATGCACCCATCTCTTCAGCCAATGTTGGTTGGTAACCTACCGCAGATGGCATCCGGCCAAGCAATGCCGATACTTCGGTACCCGCTAGCGTGTAACGATAGATGTTATCGACGAAGAACAATACATCGCGACCTTCATCACGGAATTTCTCTGCCATCGTCAGACCTGTCAATGCCACACGCAGACGGTTGCCTGGTGGTTCATTCATCTGACCGTACACCAGCGATACTTTGTCCAGTACGTTGGAGTCGTTCATTTCGTGATAGAAGTCATTACCCTCACGAGTACGCTCACCCACACCAGCAAATACCGAGTAACCACTGTGCTCGATGGCGATGTTACGGATCAACTCCATCATGTTAACGGTTTTACCCACACCGGCACCACCGAACAGACCTACCTTACCACCTTTGGCAAAAGGACAAATCAAATCGATGACCTTGATGCCGGTTTCAAGTAGAGCATTCGAGGTCGCTTGCTCTTCATAGCTTGGTGCTTCACGATGGATAGACCAACGCTCTTCTTCACCAATAGGGCCAGCTTCATCGATGGGCTCACCCAAAACGTTCATGATACGCCCCAGAGTGGATTTGCCCACTGGAACCTGAATGGCTTTACCGGTATTGCTGACGACTGCACCACGGCGCAGACCATCGGTAGTACCCATTGCGATGGCACGAACAGTTCCACCACCCAGCTGCTGCTGAACTTCCAGCACCAAACCAGACAGATCACCGTCAGTCACGTTCAACGCGTCATAGATACCAGGTACCGCATCTTGTGGAAAGTCGATATCCACAACGGCGCCAATAATTTGGACGACCTTACCTTGACTCATGTTGTTTCCTCAAATTTCTCAAAACTGCTCACTTAACCAACCGCAGCTGCACCGGCTACAATTTCACTCAGTTCTTGAGTGATCGCGGCCTGACGGGCTTTGTTGTACACCAACTTCAGCTCATCCATCAGGTTGCCAGCATTGTCGGTGGCCGCTTTCATCGCGACCATACGGGCAGCGTGTTCACAGGCGGCGTTTTCCACCAACCCCTGATACACCAGCGACTCAATGTACCGATCCATCAACATATCGATAATTGGTTCTGGCTTTGGCTCGTAAATGTAATCCCACTTGTATTTACGCTTAGGCGCATCGTGAGTTGGCAAAGGCAACAGTTGCTCAATCGTTGGCTCTTGTTTCATGGTGTTGACAAACTGGTTGTACACCAGATACAGGCGATCAATACGGCCTTCCAAAAAAGCTTTCAGCATGACCTGCACGGTACCAATAATATCCGCGAGCTTCGGGTGTTCACCCGAGCCGGCTTGCTGAGCCAATACTTTGCCACCAAAACGACGGAAAAAGGCGGTCGCCTTGTTGCCGATTAAAGCAAACTCGGTTGAAACCCCTTGGTCTTTCCAATCTTTCAGTTCCTGAACCACGCGTTTAAATTCGTTGCTGTTCAGGCCACCACAAAGTCCACGATCGGTTGAGATAATGATGTAGCCGACGGTGCCTGTTTCACGTTCCACCATATAAGGGTGGCGATAATCCAGGTTACCTCCGGCCATGTTACCGATCACTTTGCGCATACCTTCAGCGTATGGGCGGGATGCAGCGACTCGCTCCTGCGCGCGGCGCATTTTGCTGACCGCAACCTTTTCCATAGCGCTGGTGATCTTGCGAGTATTGTTAATACTCCCAATCTTGCTTTTTATCTCTTTACCACCGGCCATGACGTTGTCTCCGTTTCATTCAACGACGAAGGGTGGCCGCAGCCACCCACGTCTGATTACCAAGTTTGCGTGGACTTGAAAGTCTCAACCACGTTTTTCAAACCTGCTTCGATCTCGTCGTTGTAGTTACCGGTTTTATTGATCTCAGCCATCAGCTCAGCATGCTCAGAAGAAGCGTACGACAACAAGGCAGATTCGAAATCGCCAACTTTGTCAGTTGCTACATCTTGCATAAAGCCTTTTTCAATGGCAAAGATTGACAGCGTCATTTCAGCCACGCTCATTGGCGCGTACTGCAGCTGCTTCATCAGCTCGGTGACTTTCTGGCCATGCTCAAGCTGAGCACGGGTCGCATCATCCAAATCAGAAGCAAACTGAGCAAAGGCTGCCAGTTCGGTATACTGTGCCAGCGCCAGACGAATACCGCCACCCAGCTTTTTGATGGCTTTAGTCTGTGCTGCACCACCAACCCGCGATACTGAAATACCCGCGTTCACTGCAGGGCGAATACCGGCATTGAACAAATCAGTTTCCAGGAAGATCTGCCCATCAGTAATGGAGATCACGTTGGTTGGTACGAAGGCTGAGACGTCACCGGCCTGAGTTTCAATGATAGGCAAAGCGGTTAATGAACCAGTTTTACCTTTCACTTCACCCTTGGTCAGTTTCTCGACATAGTCGGCATTTACTCGTGACGCGCGCTCCAGCAAACGGGAGTGCAAATAGAAAACATCACCCGGGTAAGCTTCACGGCCTGGTGGACGACGTAACAGCAACGAGATCTGGCGATAAGCAACAGCTTGCTTCGACAAATCATCATAGACGATCAGGGCATCTTCACCACGATCACGGAAGTATTCACCCATGGTACAACCGGCGTAAGGAGCCAGGAACTGCAGTGCTGCAGCTTCAGAGGCAGAGGCCACCACCACGATGGTGTGAGCCAGAGCGCCATGCTCTTCCAGTTTACGTACTACGTTGGCAATGGTTGAGTTTTTCTGACCAACCGCGACATAGATGCATTTTACGCCAGAGCCTTTCTGGTTAATGATGGCATCGATAGCCAGTGCCGTTTTACCGGTCTGACGGTCACCAATCAACAACTCACGTTGGCCACGACCAATCGGGATCATCGCATCGACCGACTTATAACCAGTTTGCAATGGCTGGTCGACCGATTGACGCTCGATAACACCAGGCGCGATTTTTTCTACTGGCTCGAAACCAGCGGCATCAATGCTGCCTTTGCCATCGATCGGCTCACCTAGCGTGTTCACCACACGGCCCAGCAAGGCTTCGCCTACTGGTACTTCTAAAATACGACCTGTACTTTTTACTTTGGTGCCTTCAGTTAAGTCCGCATAAGGACCCATGACGACCGCACCGACTGAATTGCGCTCTAAGTTCAGCGCAATCGCATAACGACTGCCAGGAAGCTCGATCATCTCACCCTGCATACAATCCGCAAGGCCATTGATCCGAATGATACCGTCTGTTACCTGAACGATGGTACCTTCATTGCGAGCTTCACTGACCACATCGAACTGAGCAATACGCTGTTTGATCAGTTCGGATATTTCAGTGGAATTCAGTTGCATACTCTATTCCCCAATTAGGACTGCAGCGTGGTGATCAGACGATCCAGCTTGCCACGGATCGAACCATCAATGACCATGTCACCCGCTTTCATTAACATACCGCCGACCACATTCGGATCAACGCTACAGTTCAATTTTACTTTACGCGCAAGACGCTTAGACAAGGCTGCGACCAGCTTCTCCTGATCAGCAGCATTGAGTTCTTTGGCAGATATCACATCAACAACTTGTTCACGTTCATGCTCACTTTTCAAATGGACAAAATCGAGCAAAACGTCTGGCAAGGCTAGCAAACGCTTGTTCTCAGCCATCAACCTGATCAGGTTCTGAGCAGGTTGATCCAACTGTTCCCCGCAGACGTTGATAAACAAGGTTGCCTGAGTATCAGCGGTCGTATTGCTGCCAAGAAAAGCAATCATCTGGCTATCTTTCGCAACTTCAGCAGCAAAAGATAACATTTGCTGCCAAGCAGCTAATGCATCCTGCTCTAACGCAAAATCAAAAGCTGCTTGCGCATAGGGACGAGCAACATTCGTCAAGTTTGACATGACTCGCTCCTTTTACAGTTCCTGAACCAGTTTTTCCAAAATGTCACTGTGAGCAGCATCATCAATCTCGCGCTGCAAAATGCGTTCAGCACCTGCAACTGCGAGTGCAGCAACTTGCTTGCGAAGATCTTCACGTAAACGGCTTTTTTCAGCTTGCACTTCGGCCTTTGCCTGAGCCAGGATATTATCCCGCTCTTCATTGGCTTTATTGGTCGCCTCTTCAATCAGCTTTACTTCACGCTTTTGAGCTTGCTTAATAATTGCAGCTCCTTGATCTTTCGCTTCCCGCAAAATGTCTTTGGCTTTTTCCTGGGCGATCTGCAGGTCTTTTTCTGCTCGATCAGTATGGGCCAAGCCATCTGCGATAGTTTTCTGGCGCTCTTCAATCGCAGCATTGATCGGTGGCCACACAAATTTCAGCGTGAACCACACGAAAACAGCCATCGCAATCGATTGACCTATTAGGGTTGCGTTAATATCCACAACGAGCCTCCTTTAAAGTTAATTGACGAGGACTCTTTAGATGAATGGGTTTGCGAACAACAGCAACAAGGCTACACCCACACCAATCATAGAAATCGCGTCAATCAGACCCGCCAGGATAAACATTTTAGTTTGCAGCTGAGGAGCCATTTCAGGTTGGCGCGCGCTCGCTTCCAGGAAGCGTCCACCCATCAATGCAAATGAAAATGCGGTAGATAGGGCCGCAATACCCAGGATGATTGCGACTACAAACAAAGTTGCGACTTCAATACTCATTTAGTTTCTCCAGTTTCAAAGGTTTAATGTTAAAGGTTAAAAAAAACGACTTAGTGTTTCTCAGCTGCCATACTCAGGTACACAATGGTCAGCATCATAAAAATAAAGGCCTGAAGCACGATTACCAGAATATGGAATACCGCCCAAGCAAAATGCAGTGGTAGCTGTGCAAGCCCGACCAAGGCAATCAAAATGAAAATAACTTCACCAGCATACAAGTTACCAAAGAGACGCAGGCCAAGTGAAACAGGCTTGGATATCAAGGTAACCAGTTCCAGTACTAAGTTAAACGGTACCAGTGACCAGTGATTGAAAGGGGTAAAGGAAAGTTCTTTAGCAAAACCACCCAGCCCTTTGTAGTAAATCGAATAACCGAGGATTAAAATAAACACACCCAGCGCCATCCCCATGGTAATGTTTACATCGGTTGTCGGTGCGATGGAAACATAACTCCATGGATGCGCCATAACCCGCTCTAAGAAGCTGTAGTTGGCCGCGTATTCCGGCAAGGCATTGCCATTGAATGCCAAACCAACCATACCTGCTACTGTTGGGAACCAATCCACTGGAACCAGCTTCATCAGGTTCATCAGAAAGATCCATACAAAAATGGTCAGCGCGATCGGCGCTATCAGCTTATCTTTAACGTAGAAGGTTTCTTTGACTGAGTTGCCAACAAACTCAATGATCATTTCGACCAAACATTGGAACTTGCCTGGAACGCCAGTGGTGGCTTTACGACCTACCCAAGCAAAGCTAACGATGAATAGAGTGCCCAGTATTAATGACCAACCTAGCCCACCCAAGTTGATGGCCCAAAAGCCTTCCCCTATGGTGAGATCATTTAAGTGGTGATTAATATAACCCTGGACTGAAATGTTGCTATCAGCCATGTTGTATCCTACGTTATCAAAGTTTAAAGAAAAAGGCGGCCGACCACTGTGCCAACAGGGTAATTATGTAACTGGTGAGTAGTGCAGAGGCCACTACATCATCCTGTCGCATCACCCCGATAAATAAACCAATCGTCAGCAAAATTTTTAAAGTATGGCCTCGTCCAAACGACTTAAGGGCCTGTTCTGCACTACCATGCGCAATAAACCGGAAAGCATAGAGTGCAAAAACTAAATTTGGTACAGCAGCAATGATACCACCTTGTAAAGCGGAGTATGCCGCCTGCCCCCCTTGCAACAGAAAAAAAACCAGTGCCATCAAGGCAGCAACCAGCATTTGCGTACCAACCAACTTATAGGCAGAAATCCTTACCTGGCGTGCTGTTGGTTGCATTATGGCTCCATCATTAACCACTGCGCTGGTTTCAGGGGGTAAAAACCTGCGTAAGTATACTTATCTTGCCTTAATTTGCAACCAAAAGCGGTGGTGTCCCGACTAAAGTAACAAAGGCTGTACACTTAATCAGCTAAGGCCTCCAGCCGAATTTTACTGAGTATTTGCTCCAGCTCATCCAGACTGGAATAAGCGATCACCATCTTGCCTTTACCCT
>JAIUMG010000024.1 GCA_022565655.1 Alkalimonas sp. | reverse complement strand
ACCGCAAAAAAATCGCAAGCTTTTCTGGCAACAGCGCAGCCAGGGATTACTGCTCGGCTTCTACGATGGCGTTGCAGGCCCGGGAACCGGCGCATTCTGGATGGTCTCGACCATGGCACTGTATCGCATAAACTTGTTGCTGACCTGCGGTGTTGCCCGTACCATGAATTTCATCAGCAATGGCTTTTCACTGGTGGTGTTTTTGCTGCTAGGCCATGTGCATATCATGCTCGGTCTGGCGATGGGCCTATGCCTGATGCTCGGTGCCTGGCTTGGTGCACATTCGGCAATTCGCTTTGGTAGCCGCTTTATCCGGCCGGTCTTTGTCATGGTGGTGGTGGCCATCGCTTTACGATTGGCCTGGCAAGCCTGGAGCTAGGTGGTTGGATAAAGGATAGGACAAGCCCTGACATGTCACAACTGACTGAATTGCAGCAACGGTTACAGCATTTGCGCCAACAAGCCAAAGAGCTTGACAAGAAACCATTGCCTGGCAAACCACTCGACTGGTTTGATAGTGCTTTGTTTAGCTGCCATTCACCTTATCTGACCGATTACGTTGATGCCGCACTACACAACCTGGACCAATTAACACACTCAGCCGCTCAGATGTCGCCAGCGCACCAACGCCATTTAGTGGAGCGGATCGCTGCCCAGTGCAGCGCTCTGACGCGTGGCTTTGCCAATATCAAAACCCGGGCCCGCTATAAACCAAGCCGCTTCAAAGCAAAACCATTGGTACAGGCCATCTCCAGCTCCAGCCGTGAACTGTACCAGCAACTGAGTCAGTACAAAGAGTATGAGCAACGTTTGGAAGATATGGTGCGACTGGCGCAAACCGAAGCCGACGCCGTACAAAAAACCTTAGCCTTGCAAGTACGCCTGGGTCGCTGCCGCCGTGCCATTACCGATGTTGAGCAGCAAATACAGCAACTGGAACAAGCCAGGCGCTAATGATGTTATCCCCTGCCCTTGTATATCACCCCTGTTATAGCCAGTTGGAGTTGCCCGATCGGCACCGCTACCCAATAGGCAAGTATCAATTTTTATACCAGGCTCTGCGTGAACTGGGTGTTCCGCCCAGCGAGTTCCATCAACCAGTCGCTGTACAGGCCAGCCAGCTTGACAACACCCACAGCCCGGAATATGTAAGGCAATTATACTGCGGGGAGTTGAATGCCAAAGCCATGCGACGCATCGGCTTTCCCTGGTCGCGTCAACTGATTGAACGTTCACTGACCTCGCTGGGTGGCACTTTACTGGCTGCTGAGTTAGCCATGAAACAGGGCATCGCACTGCATTTAAGTGGTGGCTACCACCATGCTTTTTTCGCCGAAGGTTCAGGTTTTTGTTTATTTAACGATTTGGTGTTTGCCGCCCGCTCGATGCAACAACAAGGTGTGAAGCGCATTCTTATCTTCGATCTGGATGTGCATCAGGGCGATGGTACAGCATTACTGCTGGAGGATGACCCATCCATTATTACCTGCTCGGTACACTGTGAGAAAAACTTCCCCTACCGCAAACAACAATCGGATTGGGATCTATCTCTGCCGGCAACCATTCAAGACGACGATTATCTGCAACAGGTTGAACAAGCACTACAGTGTCTGTTGAACTGGTTTCAACCTGAACTGGTGATATACGATGCTGGTGTTGATTGCCATCAGCAAGATGAGCTGGGCCACTTTCAGTTATCAACGGCTGCGCTGCTGCAACGCGATCTGTCGGTGCTCTCCAGCTGTCAGCAACTCCAGATCCCGGTTGCAGCTGTGATTGGTGGTGGCTATCAGCGCGATCTGGCGGCCTTAACTCAGCTGCACCTGCAACTGTTCAAAGCCGCTTTCTTGCTGCAAGGTTCAGCGCTCGCCAGCAAAATAAAAACCTAGGCGTTTTTTCAACTCTTTTGGCAAGGGCGGTAAATCCGCTTTTGGCAGCAAAAATGTCGCCATATGGAATAAATCGGTAAAAATGCGGTTTTTCTCGGTGGTGCGTTTTAAGTAATCATGCCCGGATGAACCACCGGTACCAATCTTCGTCCCCAGCATACGCTGCACCATCATGGCGTGTTTGTAGCGCCAAATAGTCAGGTTTTCATCAATCTCAGTTAAACAGGTCAGTAACTGAAATGGCAAATTAAATACCGGCTCTTCCTGATAGAGATTGATAAAAAGCGCAGCCAGCATGGCTCGCTGACTTAACCGAAACGAGCCTTGCTGTTGTAGCTCTACATACTGCTCAGAGTCCAGTAAAGCAGCAAACTTCACTCTGGTTTTCTCAATCTCAGCCAGCTGCTGTTCACGCTCAGAGTCTGCAATGTGCTCAATGCCGGTTACGATGGCCTGATCACGAGATAGCATGGCATCGGTAGCATGTTGATAGAGTTGCCAGAAGCTAAAATCTCCCTGCTCTAAAAATGGCATCCGCTCCAGCCATTTTTCAATGCGCTCAAATAAACTGGGTTGTTGCTCTAACCCTTCCAGAAAGGTCCGGTCTTGCTGGTTTAGGCGGGTGTAAAATGAGTTTTTATCAAAATCAATGCGGTATTCACTTTTCAGGCCTAAGCCTATTTCCAGCATTTTAAACTGCACACTTTGAAAACCCGATGCTGGCACCAAATAATCACGAAATGACATAAAATCTTGCGGGGTCATCGTTTCGATCACCGCAATTTGCTGGTTCAGTAAGTGCTGAATGCTGATCACCCGTTTCAGTTTATGCACGATCCCTGTTAACTGCTCATCTTTGACTTCCTCGGCAGAAAAAACGTCCAGCACGGCTTTTAATTCATGCAAAATCTGCTTAAACCACAACTCATACACCTGATGCACAATAATAAATAAGGTTTCATCATGCGCTTCGGCATCATAACGAGCACTTTCCGGTGCTTGAGCCGTCAGAATTTTATCCAGTTGCAAATAGTCGCCGTAATAACAAGGTTTTTGATTTTTCTGCATGTTTTGCACATTTCATGAGGGAACCATGCCGTATTGTAGCAATGCATGCCCGCATTACCAATACGGTGGTTTTTTTGCCAAAAGCCGATTATGCTTAATCATAGTAATCCATGCTTTACATTAAAGAAGAGCCGCTATGACCTTAAATGACGATATACACAACTATTACGAAAAGCTGGTCATTGACCACATCAGCGAACAAGGACTTGATCAAGGCAAAGATGCGGATTATCTGGCCGATCTAAGCTGCATTGTGCTGAATCAGCTGCCACCTCGCTACATTCGTTACGAAGTCGATATGGCGTTTTATCTGCCGCAAAGTGAGCGTTTTGAAATGCAAATGAAGGTCGAAGAAGCAGTACGCAAAGCGGTGGATTTTTTACAAAATCAGAACTGAGCAATAGTTCTGTTGATAGATAACGTTCTGATAGCAGTGGTGGGTGGCAACCCCACCAGCCACATCCCGGCACATGCGTCATAAGCTGCGGCTGCTTCCTTCCGGACCTGACCGGGTTCACCTACTAGCATTGCGAGAGGACCCATGGGGTTACCATAGTGTGCCATCAAGGATGACAGGCGCGCATTATGCGCAAAAGCAACCAAGGTTGCAACCATCTCACGGCTGGCTGCATAAGAAAACAGCACTAACAGCGTAAACCCAGTTTGAAGGCCCCCGACCCATTACCCCGGCAAACAGCTTACTCAGACTTTAAACGCTGCGGCTTTTTGCTGTAAATCTGACGAGAGCCGGGCCAGCATGTCACTTGCTTCAGCGCTTTGTTTGGCACTGTGCGTCACTTCACCAATACTGACAGTAAACTCACTGATATTTTTGCTGATCTCTTCCGCCACTATGGTTTGTTGTTCAGTCGCGGTAGACACCTGCACATTCATATCCACAATGTTGGTCACCGATGCTTTCATTTGATTGATGACTTCGCCGGTCTCATTGACTTGCTTGACACTACTTTCGGCATACTGCCCTGAGTTTTCCATGGCATGCACTGCACCTTTAGACGACACTTGCAAGGTATCGATCATGCCTCGGATTGACTCCGTCGCTTTTTGCGTATTGGTTGCCAGCTGTCTGACTTCATCGGCAACTACGGCAAAACCTCGGCCAGCTTCACCAGCCCTCGCCGCTTCAATCGCTGCATTCAATGCCAATAAATTGGTCTGTTCAGCGATGCTGGTAATCACTGCCAGCACCTGGCTGATTTTATCCGACTCCTCGCTCAGCTGGGCGATCACTTTGGTCGCCTCATTTAGCGCCTCAGACAATTGACGGATTGATTGAATACTTTGCTCTACCCGGCTTACGCCCTGATCAGCGAGTTTATCAGCCTCACCTGCCTGCTCCGATGTTCTAAGCGCATTCCCGGCGACCTCCTGGATAGCAGACGACATCTGGGTCACTGCGGTCGCGATCATGCTGACATTTTGCTCTTGCTCATCTGAAGTTGAACTGACCTGCTCGCTGATATGGCTCATTTCTTCAGCGGCCGTGGCCAGTTGCTGAATGGCGGCATCCAGCTCTTTAAAAAAGTTTTGCATCCGGGCCATCATGCTATTAAATGCTCCAGACGCTTGTGCCAGCTCATCATTACCCAACACCTCGGTTCTTAAAGTCAGATCCAACTGTTGCTCCACTTGATGAATAGAGCGTTGTAACGCGCGGATTGGATGCTGAATGGACCGATACACCAACCAGCCAAGCCCTCCTAAAACAACAAATACCACCACCAGCAAGCCGATGAATACTGATTGCATCTGCTGATAACCACGTTCAGCTTGGGCCCGAAACTGCTCTGATTCATCGAGTTGCAGCATAATCAGTGCATCCAGGGCTTCACTCAGAGGATCGGCCACGGTATACAAACGCTGATTGAATTCGTTGTTGCTGATGCTGGTGGTAAAATTATTTTGCTCTATCGCCGCTGCAAAGCGATCGGTTTCAGCGAAAAAAGGTTGCCGTAAACGCTCAACATCAGCAACCAGCCGCTGCTCAGCCTGGGTTAGCTCCGTAGCAAGATAGTCCTGCCAGTACCGCTCAGCATCTGTTTTGGCTTGCTGCAACTGCTGCAGGGCCTGGCGTGAGTTCAGTTGCTCACTGCGGAATTTGTGAAATGTGTCTACCATGGTAACGGCATATGCATCAGACACCGTTTTAATCTGCCGTAACGGGACGACTCGATCATGGTAGAGGCTATTGATCCCTTGGTTTAGCTGTTGCATGTCGCGTAATGACATCACAGAAAACAGCAACAGCACCACCAGAGGAACAACAATTAATAACGTCAGCCGTAATTTAACACTCAGTTGATTTAACACGTCTCGACTCCTCAGATACCATGCTGATGACCAGCTTGTATTCAAGCATAGCCAACAACGGCTAAAGAGGAAGCCTAAATAGCTGAATTAATTATACTTTAATCAAATATCAATATTTAAGTTAACTCCCGCTCATTCATTTAACGCCTGGCGCAGTTTATGCAACAAAGCCTGCAGACGCTGCTGATTATCGGGCCCCATTCGTATTAACTGCTTTTGCACATCAGTCATTGCTTCCAAATCAGCATCAGCGAACTGGTACATGACCGATGGACGCTCCAACATAAAAACGCCATCCCGGACCGGCTGATCCAGCACATAGTCGATGGCTTGCACTAATCGTTGGTTAAAAGGGGTATCCGGGTAGCCAAGCTCATTAAAAGCCTCTTCAAATAATGGCTGATACTGCTGCAGTAACTCCACCTGAGTCGCCACCGGGACACTTTCCAATAAAGTCAGGTAAGGCTCGTAGCGTTGATAACCGGCAGGATCCAAACGATACATATCGTCATCGACTTGTTGCGCCACAAAGGGGGCATCCGGCTGCTGCACGACCTGAAGTTCATTGCTAATGTGCCCACGGCTGACGTTGTCGGCCAACACCACAAAGCGACGGATCAACTCCTCTTGCACAAACAAACCGGCCAACCCCGGCTGCCAGGATAACTCCAGCAAGGCTGAACGGACTTCGGCATCCGATTCATTCAATTGTGGCAGCGCTGGCTCTGGCTCAACCGGCTCAGTGACCACATCGGTGGTATCGATATCTGTTTCTACAAGTGGCTCTGGCAGAGGTTCAATCACCGGCTCAGTTTCCACCACCTCAACTGGTTCAGGTTCATCGGTTGGCAATGCCTCGGTTTCAGCCTGAGGCAACGGCTCAACCACCACAGGAGGTTGCGGACTCACCACCTCTTCTGCTGGCTCGCTGCGAAATAACAACCAGCTGGCAATCAGGATCACCGCCACTACGGCAGCTAATCCCAGATAATAATAATGCTGCCCGATCGCTGAAGCAGATGCCGGCGCTTGTTCGTGTTCTGTCATGTCCACCTCAGATGAATAATAAAGAAACGTTGAATTTAAGTCAGACTAAGTCGCACTCTAGTCCGCTAAAGCATACAATAGACCTATCAGTCACCTATAGCTTTGTATAGCTTGCTATTATTAGCTACAGAGCGAAAGCAATAGAAAAAGTTCAGCCGTATGAGACAATCAGCGCCGTCGGAACGAAAAAAAGTCGCACTGTTACTGACCGGTGGCGGAGCCAGGGCAGCGTATCAGGTTGGTATGCTTAAAGCCATCGCCAGCCGATACCCCCGTAACAGCAAAATTCCGTTTGATATTATTTGCGGCACCTCCGCCGGTGCCATTAATGGTACCGGCATTGCCTGCTATGCCTCTTGCTTTCATCTGGGGGTGAAGAAGATAGAGTGGGTCTGGCGGCAATTTCATACCAATCAGGTGTACTATTCCGATTATCCCCGCGTGTTCCGGCATTTACTCCGCGGCGCCTTTAGCGCGTTTCAGGCCGATTACGCCAATAAACGCCCGGTCAGTTTATTTGATAACGCGCCATTGCAGCAATTGCTGAGTCAGATCCTTGATTTAAAGCGGCTCGATCGCAATATTATGGGCGGTTACTTATCCAGCGTATCCGTCACGGCTTCAAGCTACAGCAACGGCGACTCGATGACTTTTTTTCAATCCGACAGTGCCAATGAGTGGCGGCGAGCCAAGCGCTGCGGCCAGCGAACACTGTTGGGCCTGCATCATCTGTTAGCATCGGCAGCGATTCCGGTGGTCTTCCCATCGGTGCGGATCCATCAGCAGTATTTTGGTGATGGCTCTGTCAATCAGTTATCCCCGCTCAGTGCTCCCATCCACCTGGGCGCCGAAAAGATTTTGATTATTGGTCTCGAGCAACCTCGCAGTCATGATATGAGCGAACGCTTGCCGCACCACCCGGGGCTGGCAACCATTGCCGGCCACCTGCTGGATACGGTATTTGCCGATACGCTGAACTCTGATCTGGAGCGTATGCAACGCATCAACGGCACCATAGCAACGATGCAGCAACACGGCATTGAAACAAAACTGAAGCCGATCGACAGTTTGCTGCTCAACCCAAGCCAAAACTTTAATCAAATCGCCAGTGAACACTTCCTGTCACTGCCATTGGCGGTCCGCACCCTGTTCCGTACGCTGGGCATTGGCCAGCATTCCGATTCCAGCCTGGCCAGCTATTTATTATTTGAACAAGACTTTACCCGCCGATTAATCGACATCGGCTATGAAGACGGCATGCATCAGCTTGATACCATCATCGAGTTCCTGGAAAGTGATTAGTCAAAAAACCAACACAGCGCCAAACGACCCTTACGTTTTTCTGCCGGTTGCAATCTAACCTTATGATTCACTAGATAATTAACATTTGGGCATGCTTTTTGCTTTAACATTCACCAGTGAATTGTTAAGGACACTGCCATGACTTTGTGTTTATTATCCGAAATCAGCCTACCCACGGCCCCCAGCTACGCTGCTGTGGCTACGGATGAGTACTGGCGAGCATTACCCGCTGATAACAATCAAAGTTTATTAGCTCAGCTACAAACCAGCCTGGATATTCGCGAGCAGTTGCAATTCTTTTCCATGGCAGCAGGCAATATTCTGCCGCTTAGTGGTGTTGAATTACAAACTGCCATAGGTGAATTCAGTGCCCCGGGCTCTACCGAATCAGCCTATCAGCATCGCAGCTTGCTGATGCTGCAAGAGCAGTGCCTGGCCAAAATTCAATACGGCAGTGATCAGCCATTCACCCCACTCATTTGTAAGCAGCTTCAAGCTCTGGAAGTTGAGTGGCTCTATCCCCTTCGTAATGCCTTGGTGGTGACACGACTGCAACAAATGGCCATGAAAGATACGCTCACAGGCTTGGGTAATCGTCGGTTTTTTGATGATAGTTTGGATAAGGCGGTGCGCCTGGCTGAACGACTGGAGCAAAGCTGTGCCGTGATCTTGCTCGATCTGGATAACTTTAAACAAGTCAATGATGAGTATGGCCACAGTGCCGGTGACGATATTCTGATGGCAATAGCCGAAGCCATGCATAGCACCTTACGCTGTACTGACAGCTTGTTCCGTTTTGGCGGCGATGAGTTCGCCGTAATCTTAACAGGAGATGATGTAACCAGTACTGAGCTGATAGCCCATCGCCTGGTGAAAGCCATCAACCGCCATCATCGTTGTCAGCATTACCAGGTCACCGCCAGTGCCGGTATTGCCACCTGGCAAACCACACAAAGCCCTGCAGAGTTATTTCAACAAGCCGATACGGCACTATATGCAGCCAAGGAGGCTGGAAAAAACCGGGTGCGGCGGGCCTAAGGCTCTTTGCAGTTCATGTTGAATGATTCACCCGGGTGATAACACAGCCAAAGATTTGCTTGCTCAGGATGAAAGCAACTGGCCTGTCCGGCAACAGCCAATAGCCTGTCATGCTCAAACAGCAGTGGCAGTTGATGACGTTGCCATGGCGGGATTAGCCAAAGCTGGCACCATTGCTTCAGCGTTTTATGGTGTTGGGCACCAGCAGGTTTAAAATCGCTGCTCATGCGACCAAAGCACACTGTTGCTTCCTGCTCTGATAGCTGAAGCGGTAACCAGGCTAAACTGTCTTCGGGCCGCTCCTGACGGAAGAGTAAGCGTCCTAAACCACCGGGTAAACTTAACTCCCCCTCTCCTTGCCACAACAGTGTCTGCTCTGAAGGCTCTATCATGTTGGCTGCTAGCAAATACAACCGATCATTAAAACGGCGAACCTGCCAATCGGCAAGCTGCAATACGGGCGAAGCATCCTGTCTGGCTTCAATAACATCTCGGCGCAAGGTGCCTAACCAACGCTGCTCAGGGTTCAGCTGATAGCTCGCCAGCCAATGACGAATGATCGCATCTTGCTGTATTTTCGGGTAGTCAGTCAGTGGTGACAGCTTTAACTCGCCATCGGAGCTGATGCAATTAGTCGCTAGCTCTGCTGTCATGGCCGCCAATTGCTGGTTGGCTTCGGCACAATGGGCCATACTGCGGCTGGCCGTTTCAGCAAAGGCAGGCCAGCGCTCGGTGAGTCGTGGCAAGATATTTTGGCGCAAAAAGTTCCGGTCAAAGCGGTTATCCTGATTGCTAGCATCCTCCACCCAGCAAAGTTGTTGTTGCTCGGCAAACTTCACCAGCTCAGCACGTGTGAATGGCAGTAATGGTCTGACTAAGCTACCGGCCGCAAAAGGGCGATAAGCTGCAATACCGGAAAGACCTGCCAAGCCACTCCCTCGCTTTAGCGCCAGCAATAAGGTTTCCAGCTGGTCATCGGCATGGTGGGCGGTTAGCAGTAGCGAACCCGTTGTATCACAATACGGCTCCAGTGCCTGATAACGTGCAGTACGAGCCCGGGCTTCCAGGTTACCTTGCCCGGTTAACTGCAGATGATGCGCAAAAAAAGCAATGCCACGCTGCTGGCATTGTTGCTGGCAAAATAACAGCCATTGATCGGCATCAGGCTGCAAGCCATGATGAACATGAACGGCATGCAATTGCCATGGCGCCTGCGGCTGCAACTGATGCAGTAATTGCAGTAACACCATCGAGTCCAGGCCGCCGCTAAGGGCCAGCACAACCTTGTTGGGTTGATAAGCACCAAGACAAGCAGCCAGGTGCTGCAACAGCTGCTTGTGGCACTCAGGGGCACTCATTGGCAGTTATACTCAAGCAACCTCAACAGTAGCCGAATGACATCAGCCGCTGATAACGTTTATCCAGTAACTCCTGAACAGACAGTGTTTCCAGCTGCTCAAGATCATCCAAAATATGTTTTTCAGCGACAAAGCCATTTCCTCTGGGGCTCTGTGGGCTCCTCCTAAAGGTTCGGTGATAACACGGTTAATCAGATCCAGCTCTTTTAAACGAGGGGCAGTAATCCCCATCGCATCAGCAGCGATAGGGGCTTTCTCGGCACTCTTCCATAAAATGGAAGCACAACCTTCTGGTGAAATGACCGAGTAGGTGCTGTATTGCAGCATGTTCACCCGATCACCCACTCCAATCGCTAAAGCACCACCTGAGCCACCTTCACCGACCACGGTGCAAATTACCGGCACTTTCAAACCAGCCATCACCTTCAGGTTGCGGGCTATGGCTTCACTTTGCCCCCGCTCTTCAGCACCAATGCCCGGGTAGGCTCCCGGCGTATCGATAAAGGTAATAATTGGCATCTTAAAACGCTCTGCCATTTCCATTAAGCGCAGCGCTTTGCGATAGCCTTCGGGCCGGGGCATACCAAAATTACGCCGCACCTTTTCTTTGGTATCACGCCCTTTCTGATGGCCAATCACCATCACCGGCTTGCCGTCCAAACGAGCCGTGCCACCGACAATAGCTACATCATTGGCAAAAGTACGATCACCGGCCAGTTCATCAAAGTCGGTGAACATATGTTCAATGTAATCCAGTGTGTAAGGGCGATGCGGGTGGCGTGCTAATTGCGCAACCTGCCAGGCTCCTAACTCAGCAAAGATCTTCTTGGTCAGAGCCAGGCCCTTCTCTTTCAGGCGATTGACTTCTTCTTCCAGCCCCAGATCAAATTCGCCATTGCGACTGACATTACGCAGCTCATCAATTTTTGCTTCCAGCTCCGCTATCGGCTGCTCAAATTCCAGGTAATTTAACATCATGCGTCGTCAAACCTTCTTTTGTCATTCGGTTCAATTATGAAATTCTAAATCTATTGTTGCTAATTGCCGGAGCTGATGCAACAACACATCGGTTGGTGTGATCCACCATTCGCTTCCTAAGCGTAAACTGACCTGACCTTCTGGCCGTTGGTAGTGCAGCAGCACTGGGACAGTTCCCGCTTTATGCTCAGCCAGCACCTGCTGCAATTGCTGAATATACTTGCTATCACAATCTGCTGATTTTAACGTAATTTGCAGCGATTTGAGATATTTTTCCCGCACCAGGGTTATTTCAGCCAAATCGCGGCCGGTCATTGTAAGGCCACCGCTGAAATCATCAAATCGTACCTGTCCGGTCACCACGACCACCTGATCCTTTTGCAGCATGTGCTCAAAGGCATCAAACTGGTCAGGGAACAAGCGAACATCCACCCGGGCAGACTTATCATCCAGCGTTAACAGAGCCCAGCGGCGACCTCGCTTATTAACCAATATCCGTACCGATACCACCAAGCCAGCTACGGTGGTACTCTGTTCTGAGCGGGTCGGCTGCAAGTCTACCAACCGGCAAGCGACATAGTGCTTTAATTCGTCCAGATAGCGATTGATCGGGTGACCAGTTAAATACAACCCCAGCGTCTCGCGCTCTCCTTCCAACCAGACTTCATCAGCCCAGGGAGCAACTTGCTTAAACGACTGCATCGCCTGTTCTGGCTCCGGCGTCAGCGAGCCGAACAAATCATTTTGCCCTATCGACTCCGCTTTAGTTTGCTGCTCGGCAGCCCGAACCGCATCATCCAGACTGGCCTTTAATGCGGCCCGGTGCGGACCAAGCTGATCCAAAGCACCAGCCAGGATCAACTTTTCAATGACCCGTCGTCCCAGTTTCTTTAAATCAACTTTATAGCAAAAATCAAATAAATCGCTGAAACGGCCATGCCGCTCTCGTGCTTCAATAATAGCAGCTACCGGCCCTTCACCCACGCCTTTGATGGCACCAATGCCATAGATAATCTGGCCCTGCTCATCGACCGTAAATTTATACAAGCCTGCATTTACATCGGGTGGCAACAAGGCCAGCTTCATGCGCTCGCACTCATCCACGAGCGTGACAATTTTGTCAGTATTGTCCATATCCGCCGACATGACTGCCGCCATAAACTCAGCGGGAAAGTGTGTTTTCATCCACAGCGTTTGGTACGACACCAAAGCGTACGCAGCCGAATGCGATTTATTAAAACCATAGCCGGCAAATTTCTCTACCAGATCAAAGATCTTAATCGCCAGCTCGCCATCAATATTATTGTTACGAGCACCCTCTTCGAAAACCGCCCTCTGCTTGGCCATTTCTTCTGGCTTTTTCTTACCCATAGCCCGGCGTAGTAAATCGGCGCCACCCAGCGTGTAGCCTGCCAGCACCTGGGCGATCTGCATCACCTGCTCTTGATACAGGATAATGCCGTAAGTCGGCTCCAGAATAGGCTGTAGCGAATCATGCTGGTAAGTGGCATCTGGGTAAGAAATCGCTTCCCGGCCTTGCTTACGATCGATAAAGTTATCCACCATGCCCGATTGCAACGGGCCTGGGCGAAATAATGCAACCAGAGCGATCATGTCTTCAAAACAGTCGGGCTTTAAGCGACGGATCAAATCTTTCATGCCGCGCGATTCCAGCTGAAATACCGCTGTGGTATCTGCCTTCAGCAAGGTTTGAAAGCTCTTTTGATCCGTTAAAGGAATAGCATTGATATCAACCAGCGGTTCATTCGTCTGTTGTCGCTTGGCATTGACCATATCTACTGCCCACTGCAGTATGGTCAGGGTTCGCAAGCCAAGAAAGTCGAACTTCACCAGCCCAGCCGTTTCCACATCATTTTTGTCAAACTGAGTGACCGGGTTATTGCCTTCGTCATCGCAATACAACGGCGAAAAGTCGGTGATTTTAGTGGGCGCTATCACCACACCACCGGCGTGTTTGCCTGCGTTTCGAGTGACCCCTTCCAGCTGACGCGCCATATCAATCAAATCACGAACTTCATCATCCTGTTCGTACAGCTCAGGTAAGCGTGGTTCTTCTTTAAAGGCTTGTTCCAGCGTCATGCCGGGCGTGGGCGGGATCAGTTTCGAGATACGGTCAACAAAGCCATAAGGGTGGCCCAGTACCCGTCCAACATCGCGAATGACCGCTTTGGCCGCCATGGTACCAAAAGTAATAATTTGTGATACGGCTTCCCGGCCGTACATATCGGCGACGTGATCGATCACTTCATCACGGCGATCCATGCAAAAATCGACGTCAAAATCCGGCATGGAGACCCGTTCAGGATTCAAAAATCGCTCGAATAGTAAGTCGAATTCCAGTGGATCCAGATCGGTGATTTTAAGCGCATAAGCAACCAGAGAACCAGCCCCCGAGCCCCGGCCTGGCCCAACTGGAATGCCATGATCTTTACTCCACTGAATAAACTCCATCACCACTAAGAAGTAGCCTGGGAAGCCCATCTGATTGATAACATCCAGCTCAATCTGCAAGCGCTCATCGTATTCAGGCCGCTTTTCAGCCCGCACCGACGGATCAGGAAATAACTGCTCTAACCGCAGCTCCAGCCCCTCACGCGACTTAAGCACCAGAAAATCAGCATCTGACATACCGCCGGTTGGAAAGGCGGGCAGAAAGTATTCATTCAATCGAATGGTGACATTGCAGCGTTTGGCAATTTCTACCGTGTTTTGCAGCGCTTCAGGAATATCCTGAAACAGCTCCAGCATTTCCTGTTCAGTACGCAAATATTGCTGAGCTGAATAATGCTGTGGTCTTCGTTTATCGTCTAAGGTGTAGCCATCGTGAATGGCCACTCGAATTTCATGGGCAGCAAAATCATCCGCCGATAGAAAGACCACTTCGTTGGTGGCCACCACCGGGAACTGAGCCTGCTCGGCAAGCTCAACCGCCAGCTGAATGTACTGCTCTTCATCCGGACGATCCGTTCTGATCAACTCCAGATAAAATCGATCGGCAAAATGCTGCTGATAAAAGGCGGTGAGCCCTTTGAGAACTGCCTGATTATTTTTCAGCAGAGCCTTACCGATCAAGCCATCTTTAGCGCCGGATAACAGGATCAGCCCTTCAGCGTGCTCTGCCAGCCACTGATGATCAATTTGCGGCTTACCATGCAGGTACCCCCGCAAGTAGGCTTTCGAAATCAGTAGCGTCAGATTTTTATAGCCGGTGTTATCAGCAGCTAAAATCACCATCCGACCCGTATCCTGACTCAGTGTATCGTCATGCACCCAGAAATCGGCACCAATAATCGGTTTAATGCCAGACCCAATGGCTCCGCCATAGAAACGAACCAGACCACATAGATTCATTTGATCGGTCAGTGCCAGGGCAGGCATGCCTTGTTCCTGAGCAGCTTTCAGAATGGGCTTCACCTTAGCGACGCCATCAATCATGGAAAAGTCGCTGTGAACTCGCAGGTGAATAAAGGCTGGGGATGTCATGCAGAACCCATCATGATTTGTTTTACCGGCTTAAAGCTACGTCGATGTTGAGCAATGATACCATGTTGGCGTATCGCCGCCAGATGTTGCACCGTCGGATAGCCTTTGTGGCTGGCAAAGCCAAACTGCGGATACTCCCTGTCTAACTCTGCCATTTCGGCATCACGGGCAACTTTGGCTAAAATGGAAGCGGCACTAATTTCGGCAACCAGACCATCTCCTTTAACCACAGCTGTGGCCGGCACCGCAAAATCCGGACAACGATTGCCATCTACCAGCACCCACTCTGGTTGGATACTAAGCGCTGCTACGGCCCGCTGCATGGCCAACATGGTGGCATGCAAAATATTCAGTTGGTCAATTTCGGCCGCTTCAGCTCGGCCGACGCTCCAGCATAACGATTTTTGCTTTATCTCAGTCGCCAGCTGAAGGCGCTTTTTCTCTGACAACTTTTTGGAGTCAGCCAAACCCTCAATCGGCCGGTTAGGATCAAGAATCACCGCCGCAGTGACTACAGCACCAACCAATGGACCTCGCCCTACTTCATCCACGCCACACAGCAAACCAACATCCGGGCGAATAAAATCAGTCATGCGAACGGCTCTTCTCAATTAAACCAAGGATAGCTTCTGCGGCTTGCTGACTGGCATCGCAAGCCAGTTGCTTATGAAGCTCGGTAAAGCGCTGCTTTAATGGAGCCGCACCTTGGCCCAACAGAGGTTCCATCGCAGCGACTAAAGTCTGTTGGCTGACGCCCTCTTGCAATAACTCAGGGACCAGTGCTTCATTGGCCAAAAGGTTTGGTAAGCTGAAATAATCGAGCTTCACCAAGCGTTTCGCCAGCTGATACGTCAGGGCATTCACCTTGTAAGCAACCACCATCGGGCACTTGGCTAACATGGCTTCAAGCGTTGCTGTACCCGAGGCAATAAACACCGCATCGGCTGCGGTTAACACCTGACGAGACTGACCTATCAGCAGTTTAATCTCAAGTTCCGGTGCAAATTGCTGCTTTAACTGCTGGAATAGCTGCGCTTTTTGCTCGGTTACCATAGCACATACCAACTGCAAACCAGGGTTCTGCTGCTGTAGCTGCTGAGCGGCAGCTAAAAAATACGGAGTGAGCAGCTTGATTTCATTGCTGCGGCTGCCTGGCATCAGCGCTAAAACCTGAGTCGCTTTTTTCAGGCCCAGCTCCAATTTACTTGCTGCCTTATCAGGCTGCAATGGCATCTCATCCGCTAAAGTATGGCCCACAAAGCGACAAGGCACCTGGTGCTGATCATAAAAGGCTTTTTCAAAAGGTAACAGAGCCAGCACCAGATCGGTGGCAGCGGCAATTTTATGGATCCGTTTTTGTCGCCAGGCCCAGACCGATGGGCTGACATAATGCACCGTGGTAAAGCCCGCCTGTTTTAACTTGTGCTCTACCGGTATGTTAAAGTCAGGAGCATCTACCCCCAGTATTAGATCCGGTTGCGCAGACTGGATTTTCTGCAGCAGTTGTTTACGGATAGTCAATAAGCGAGGCAAACGCCCCAACACTTCAACCAGCCCCATCACAGCCAGCTCTTCCATGTCAAACCAGGCGTTGAACCCCAACGCTTGCATGCGCGGGCCGCCAATGCCAAAAAACTCAGTATCCGGACGGAGCTTTAGCAGAGCTCGCATCACGCCAGCTGCAAGAATATCGCCGGAGTGTTCGCCGACTATAATGGCAATTTTCAATGGAGTGGTATTATGATGGTGAACAGACATAGCTTAGAGCCCTAGAAATGAGTAAGCTGCCGGTGACAGCAGCTGTGCATTGGACTAGCGGATAATTCCACGACTGGAATGTTGAATAAACTGAGTCAAACGCCGTACTTCAGCATGTTCTTCGCTTTGCTTTGATAAAGCTGCTACGGCTTCGCCAACGGTTTGACCTTTTCGATAGATTTCTTTGTAGGCACGACGGATTTGTAATACAGACTCCGCGGTAAATCCTCTACGCTTTAGCCCCTCGGAGTTAATACCAGCAGGTACTGCTGGGTTACCGTTCGCCATCACGAAAGGTGGTACATCTTTCAACACGATAGTACCACCACCAATGAAACTGTGGGCGCCGATGTGACAAAACTGGTGAACTCCGCTCATGCCACCAAGGATCACCCAATCTCCAACATGAACATGCCCGGCTGTTGAGGCATTATTGGCATAAATTACATTGTTACCAATCACACAATCGTGCGCCACATGGGTGTAATTCATAAAGAGGTTGTGGCTGCCAATCACGGTTTTGCCTTCGTCCTGAATGGTACCGCGATGCACAGTACAACCTTCACGGAACACATTGCCATCACCCACAATGAGCTGAGTTGGTTCATTGTTGTACTTTTTATCCTGGCAGGCCTCACCGATACTGGCAAACTGAAAAAAGTGATTGCCCCGCCCAATGAAACTCGGCCCCTTGATCACCACATTGGATTCAATGATGCAATCATCACCGATGACGACGTCAGCCCCAATGTAGCTAAAAGGGCCAACTTTGACATTATTACCTATTTGAGCACCAGGCTCGATCACTGAAGATGGATGAATCACGTTATAATTCTCTCCTAGCACACATCAGATCGGCACAACAAACCACCTGGTTGCCAACTTTGGCCTCACCATAGAATTTCCACATATTACGCCGCTCTTTCAAAAACTTCACTTCCAGGACCATGGTATCCCCTGGCACGACGGGTCGTTTAAAACGCGCATTATCAATCGAAGCAAACAGGTACAATTCATTTTCGGTTCGGTCAGTCGCAGTTTTAAAACCGAGAATACCGGTGGCTTGAGCCATCGCTTCCAGGATCAGCACACCCGGGAATATTGGCATCTGCGGAAAGTGTCCAGTAAAGATGGGTTCATTGATGGTCACATTTTTAATGGCAGTCAATGAGTCACCCGGTGTGTAGTCCAGTACCCGATCAATCAACAAAAATGGATAGCGGTGGGGAAGCAATGCCATAATATCCTGGACTTCCAGGGTGTTTAACGAATTTGCCAAGATCAATCCTCTATGTATTATTTTTGCTTGTTATCTGATGGCGATACTTCAGTCAGATCCTGCACTTGCTGTTCCAGCTCTTTCACCCTCTGATACAATTGCTCAATTTTCCGTAAACGAG
>JAIUMG010000023.1 GCA_022565655.1 Alkalimonas sp. | reverse complement strand
CCTCCTTTCAGGTAACAAGTTCTGGCCCATGCCGGGCACACGAGTGTCGATATCACCATCGACACGGCGTGCGACAGCACGCTCAAACTCTCGGCCAGGCCTGCAAGCTAGCGCCTGCTACGTCGATGAGGACATCGACGTTCCTGTATTGGTTCTACTGCGTTTCAGTTACTGTCAGTTCTTCCTGCCAGTAATACCAGCCGCCAGAATCTCGAACTGCTGGCTGAGAAAATCTTCGGTCGTTTTCAACTGATTGATTATCTGATCATTAAACAGGAACTTGGCTTTCAACCGTGCCTCCTGAGCTTCCAGTCTGGCATTGAGCCGATCACGGTCTTCTTCCACTTTGTCCATTTCGCGGTCCAATGCTTGCTCACGACGAGTCACCAACCCACCGCTGTCGAGAAAATTCTTCATGACCTTTTCCATCCGGGCGAAGATACCCTCGACCAGAGTCACGCTGCCTCGATCGCCGATTTGTGAACCGGTGATACGCAGAACCAGACCAGCCGCTGGGTCAGCGCTACCCACTGCATCCTTGCCTTGAACGCCCTGGGTGCTGGTGGTCATGGCAAAAATATCAATGGCGCCAGGGTCGATCTCCGAAATCCTCACACTGGATTCTTTACCCCTGCTGACCGAAAAAATGCCGAAGGTGTTGGTGTTGGCGTCGTACTGAACATCCACCGACTTGTTGGCTCCGGCCAGGGTCGGGTCGGCATTAATGGCACGCTTCAATTCATTAGCGAGAGTGTTACCCGTGGTATAAACACCCGAAGCAAGAGTGATGGTGCCGGACTCGGTGCCGTCGATTACCACCTTCATATTGTTGTTGGTATTGTCAATCATGACGGGGCTAGTGAAGTCAGCACCTGCACCACCCAACAAATACCCATTGGTGGCACCTTCGTTACCTTCACGAGCGGTCAGTATCTGCCCTCTGCCAGTTGCTTCTACACCGTTAATGGTGCCTTTAACATCCTGCCCACGTGCGGGTTGGCTTTCACTACCATCCGACAGCCCAAAGCCCAACTGCGCCGCAGCCACTGTGTTGACACTATTAAACTGAACCTGGGTATCATTACCAAAGGAAATCACAAAACGACCATTACCATCTTCGTTCTGCTGATAACTGACTGTGGCCTCGCTGTCGAAGCCCGTATATTGACCCAGAGCCATACCAAAGGCATCGGCACCGTTGATCAGTGGCCCTTGATCCGCCAACCCAAGAACGGACTGGGCGTTGGCATCCGTATTGGATAGCTCAATGGCCGCCGTTGCACCAAAGGTATTCAGAGTGGCTGCGCCGTTTTTGGACTGCGTTTCGAAGTACAACTGATTGTTGGCATCCAGTCGAGCAACCACATCACCCGCCTGGAATTCACCACCACCGCCTGCATTTGCCAGATCAACATCGAGTGCTTGTTGAATCACTGCCAAGTTCGAGTCGGCGTCATTGGAGCCCTGAGTGCCATCACCATTGACGTTAACATCAATATCGACACCATCGACGGTCAACCGGAAGCTGGCAGGGCTCGCGGTAAAATCAATACCCGTGGAGAGGTCGGCACTGCCTGCTGCCGTGGTTGCGCCTTTACCGTCTTTGGTGATTTCCAACACTTCGGACGAGCCAGTTGCATTGGTCGTCAGCACCAGACCATTGGATTCCAGCGAGGCGGTAATCTGGCCCGCCCCAAGCTGTGCATCGATGGCATTCTGAATGCTGGTCACCGTATCACCAGCGGTCGTATCAACCGTTACCCTGTAATCCACACCATTGTATTTGAACTCTACCTGGGAATTTTTGCTGGCAAAATCTTCGTTGGCGCCGAGAATTCGGCTGCCCTTGGTCGTCTGTGCGCCAGCTGCGCCCGCTGCTACGTTGGGGTCGTTATTGATTTGAGCTTGCAACGCCGCGGCCAGTTCGTCTCCCGTTTCGAAGGTGCCTGCCGGCAAGGTAATCAGGTCTGTCGTCACACTCGACTGTCGATTCGAATAACTCAGCTCAAACTCTGCATCGCCAGATAGGGATACACCACTGGTACCGGTGCCTTCTTGCAGGCCCAAAACATTCTGGCCACTGAACGCCAAGCCGGAAAGTTCCAGACTTTGTGACCCGGCCGAGGGGTCGGTTCGAAACACCAAACGGTTGGCGCTATTGAACTCAGCGCGTATCACACCCGGAGTGCCAACAGCGCTGTTTATCTCAGACTGTATATAGGTCAGGGCGTCGGCGCGATCACGCTCCGCGATGATCTCACCGCTGGTATCAAGAACATTACCCCAGTTTTCATCCAGGGTGATGCCGTAGGTATCAACACCGTTGAGTGTCAAATTGAAACTGACCGGATTTGCCTCAAAGTTGATGCCTTGATCCTTCGTCACCGACTGAGTTCCTGGCAAAGTGGTCGCAGCAAAACCAGCGTCGTTGAGGCTGGTAAAATACTGGCCTGCTACCTGGCCAGTACCACCAGGCGCCAGGCCCAGACTGTTGGCAAGGGTCGGGTCGACAGCTGTGATATTGACCGTCGAGGCCGCACCAAAGGTAGATGAGGTGATGTCCAGGCTTTGTTTGTCAGCATTGAAGTTGACCGTTGCAGTTTGACCAGTGCCTGCAAAAGCCGTTGCTATAGCGTTCTGCATCATTAACGCCAGGTCGTCACCATTGGTGTAACTACCCTGAATCAAATCAACTGTGCGTTCACGACCGTTCAATTGCATGGTGAAAGAGTCGTTACTGCCACCAATCACCAGTGGCTGGGTGAAACTCAACGCTTCGGAGCTCAGGCCTTCCCACTTGCCCTGGGTCGCGGCGCGCTCGATAAATACATCGTAGGTGCCAGGCTTGGTGTTTTGACCCTGAGTCACATAACGAATCTGGCTATCGGTGGTGGTCTGCTGACGGGCCAACAAGCCAGACATCGCATCCGCATTGGCATTGAGGGCTGCCTCGAACTTGGTGCGATTGAACTGATACTGGAACCCCTGAGTCTGATCCGTCTGCAAACCAACATCGGCCAGGCTGCGGAAATCGGCACCGGTCAGGTTTTCGACTATGTCCCCCAACATCCGACGCATCTGGCTGTAAATATTACGGATGGTGGAATCGCCCAATAACAGCCCTGCGACTTCTTTATCGGGGTCGTATTTGTTGACCTCGTCGTAGACAAACTTGAACTCGTTAAAGGCTTCCACGAAGGTTTCCATTCGGTCAGCCACATCCGACGTATTACGCGATATGTTCAGGTTAATCGTACCCGCTGTTTCCTGGTTGAGGTTCAATGTCACCCCACGGATAACTTCGTCCACCTGATTATTGGCTGAGCGGATTTCCAGACCGTTGACGCGCAGTAAGGCATCTTCACCGCGCTGCGTTTCGCGCATATTGCTGTCCGGATCGTTTTGAGCCGAGTTGTAGGCGAGAGACTGCAGGCCTGCATCACCGCTGGCGACGATCTCCATGCTCGACTTCTCACCGGTTTTCTCACTGCTCAGCAACAAACGATAACCGACGCCATCAAACACCAGGCTGGCGGTCACACCATCGACTTCTTTGTTGATGGTATCGCGCAGGCCAGAGAGGGTGTTGTTACCGGAGGTGATGTCGATACTGACCGAGGCTATATCCGTCCCCTGGTCAAAGCCGGCATAGTCCCCGGTGGTTTCATCGTATTGGGTGGTGCCAAAATTGAAGGTCAGCGTGCCGGTACCAACGGTATCGTTTACTGACGTATAGGCTTTGGAGGCCAGAGTATGAGCACTGGCGACCTGATCAATGGCGATTCGATAGCTGCCGGGGTCGGCTGTAGAATTGGTGGTCGCCGTTAAGGCGCTCTCGTCACTGCTGGTGGCCGTGGTACCACGTATGAGGTTGCCGCTGGCCAGGCTAGTGGCCGCACTTTGAACCTTATCCAAAGAGCTTCGCAATTCACCATAGGCCGTAATCTTGGCCTCGATTTCCGCCTCGCGGCGGTCCAACCGCAATTCGGTTGGTTCACGTTCGGCTGCAATGATCTGATCGACCAGATCACTGGTCAACAAACCCGAACCGATGCCCAAAGATTGAATGCTCGCCATAACCTCACCCGTCAAATAGTGCGCCTGCGTTCCGGGACCCCGGAAACACAAAAACAGGGACTATCAAGAGTATCGGCCAAAACCAACCACTCTTGATACCCTGTTTGTAAAGGTTTGTTGAGCTTCCGTCAAAAATCAGACTTGAGCGGAAAACAACAACAATGGCTCTTCCTGATTCAATTTCTGGGCCAGGGATACCGCTTCTTCCGAAGGAATCTGCCGTATCAACTCTTCTGACTGTCTGTCGAAGACCCGGATAATGGTGACTCCGGCTTCCTCATCCAGTTGGAAGTTGAGCTTACGCTCGGTGTTCTGAACGTAATCGTTCAGTTTGGCCACTGCCAGTTCCAACTCCTCGGCGCTCGAAGAGGGAGCTTGCGCTCCGTTTTCTTGTGCTCTGGTGTAAGGACTGGCCGACTCTTGCGCTCTAACTCCGGCCTTATCCATCACCTGGGTCGGCAAAGCCTTGCCGCTATCGGCCCTGCTTTTTGCCGCCCCACCATCCGGTGTTGACGAAGGTCGAGCATTCAGGGTGCTGATACCACCGCTAAAATCACTCATATCACTACCTCCAGATCACCACAAGATTAATGAAACCCCTTCTCTCTTCTTTCTATCCCCTCTCCCTCCGGGAGAGGGCTAGGCAGTTCGACGCATCGATGAGGAAAAAAGGGGAGGAAAGGGAGCCAATATACCGGCCCCCTACCCAATCATTAACCCAACAGTGACAACACCTGCTGTGGACGCTGGTTAGCCTGAGCCAGAATCGAGATACCAGCCTGCTGCAGCACCTGAGTCCGTGACAGCTCGGCCGTCTCTGCCGCGAAGTCCGCATCCCGAATTCGGGAGTTCGCTGCGGTCAGGTTCTCGGCGGTAACCGCAAGGTTGGCCACTGTGGACTCGAAGCGATTCTGCAAGGCACCGAGTTCAGCACGCTGGCCTGCCACTGTACTTAGAGCGTTATCAATGGCGGTAATCGCCTCCTGAGCACCCTCAAAGGTACTGATATCGATATCCTTCAGGAACTGGCCGTCTTCGCCGCCGCCGTATGTGCCGGTCACAAATCCTACACTATTGAGGCCGGTATTACCCTTGGAGCCAGCGGCAATTTCTATGGCGGTTGCAGACGACAGAGTTACTGTTGAATAAGTTGTTGCCGCACCGTCAGCGAAATCACTGGCTTTAAGGTCAGCAGAATCGATATTCGCATTTGCCTCCAAACCTTCAACATTGACGTCGTCTAAGCCAAATCCAGCTGCGCCAGCTGTCGCCGCATCCGTTCCCAACAATATACTAATATTTCTACCATCAGCCGCGACGAGCGTTATACCTTCCCCATTATCCTCTGCGACAACGCCAGTTTGCCCTGATTTGGAATTGATCAGGTCGATCGTATTGGTTACGTCGGTCTGACGATCCCCTTGAGAGGTAACCACCCCTATGTCAACATTATTGATGACAATAGCAAGAGAGGCACCAGCACTTGCCGATATATTAGTATCGGTCTCAGATGTAGCACCAACCAGCCTTGTCTCATTAACCGTAGCCGTTACACCTGTTGAATCCGACGCACGGTTAATGGCAGCCGCAATAGCGATACCCGATGCCGCGCCACTGGAGGAAGTAGCGACTGTATTGGAAGCCCGGTCATCTACACCGCTGGAAGCACCAATGGCAACCCCATTGATTACCAAATCACCCTCTTCTAATGCATCAGTGTCTTGCGCACCAGCTGGTCCCAATATGGTTCGAGAATCATTTGTGGCATAAGCAGTTCGGGCATCAAAAGTACCTCGGGTCAAACCCGAGTTGCTTAGGTCACCCGATCCTGTGCCCTCTCCACCCGCAATGGTAATAGACCTGGTACTACCTTCGGCAACCAGTGTTACACCTGCAGTAAATACCCCGAAGCCGATGCCATCATTAACCTGAGTGGCACCACTGTCATCAAATGCTTCTTTAAGTTGATCCTGCGTTGCAGCAGTAATATCGCCAGTATCAATTGCACTAGCGAGGCCGTACGCTGAAAGATCAACTGCAGAAAAGTCGTCGTCGACGCTGGCAGATAAACTGATATTACGACCATCTGCAGCCGTTAAAATGACACCATTGTCATTTCCGCCATCAGTAGCCACGACCCCGGTTTGCTCAGAAACCGCATTAATCGCCTGAATAACAGACGCTCGTGTCGATGAAAGCTCTGTATCATTGGTATTGTCGGTCGATTGCAACGAAATCGAAACGCCGTTCAAAGAAATGGTCTGTGTGGTTGCTGAGTTACTAGTATCAGCTTCCATTTTTGTACCATTGGCCACAGTCGCATTGGCAAAAGCAGTCACACCGGACTCGTCAGACACCCGGTTAATGGCTGCTGCCTTGGCTACTGCGCTGGCTGAGCTAAGAACGATTGAGCTGTTGTCGTCCTTACCACTAGAGGTACCAACGGCCGCCCCATTGATGATCAAGTCACCGTTTTTCAGCCCCTCTGCGCTACCGATACCACTAACACCCACTTGATCCGAAGCACCCAGCTTGGCTGCAGTCAACTCAGCGATTTGAACATCCACCGTCTGGCCTGCGTTGGCCCCAATCTGGAATGTTCCGTTGAACTGACCGTCGAACAGTGCACGACCGTTAAAGTTGGTCTCTTCACCGGTACGGGTAATCTCGGCTACCAACGCACGTACTTCCTGCTGCAACGCCAGCCGGTCTTCATCGGAGTTGGTGGCGTTGGCAGACTGAACCGCCAGCTCACGAATCCGCTGCAGGTTGTCGGTCATGGTACCCAGGGCGCCTTCAGCGGTCTGGGCAAGAGAGATGCCGTCACCGGCGTTACGGATGGCCTGGTTCAAACCGCGGGTTTGCGATTCGAAACGGGTCGAAATGGCCAAGCCCGCTGCGTCGTCTTTGGCGCTGTTGATGCGCAGACCAGAAGACAAGCGTTCCAAAGCCGTTGCGTTAGCGCTCTGAGAGGTATTCAGGTTGCGCTGTGCGTTCAAGGACGCAATGTTGGTGTTAATAATCTGTGCCATGGTTAGGTCTCCTTCGCTGGACGCGGGCCGGAATGGCCTTGCCGAGCGAGTTGCTCATTCACAAGCTTTGTAGCGGCACTGATTTCAAAAACTTTTATAACATTTAAGAATATATAAAATATTTTTTATTCCCGTTGATTTGTGGATCGTTTTTTGCTTTGCTTCATGAAAAGTCAATACTATGGCAACCTTGAGCAATGACTAATACAGCCGAGCAACTGGTCCAAACGCTGAACAACAATAAAAGCCGTAATCTGGCCTTTTTCCAGCGACACTTCCCCGACATAGCAAAAAACTTTGCCACTAGGGCTTTTATCCGGTCACGGCTCAATATCGACCCCCATACACTGAGTGTGGATCTCGTTACACAAGAAACGGCGCTCTATGGGGGCAACGCAGAAGCATACAATAAAGCGGAGGCACAGCAATTCTCCGAAGCATTCGCACCCGGGTCTTCCAATCTGCCCGTCAGGCACTCGTACGCTGAAAGCTTCTATTATAAGGGTCGATTCTTTCATGCCAGCATCAGGGCGTTCCTTGAAGATATCGAGGCGACCAAAGGTACGGGGAGCGCCTACCTGTTTCATCAGAACTTGCCAAATGTTGTTTTTTTCGGATCTGGCTTTGGCTGGCACATCAGGGAGCTGCTGAAACTTCGACCAATTAAACATGCTGTGCTCGTCGAGCACGACCCGGATAGATTCCTGGCCAGCCTCTACATGACAGATTGGCAAGCCATGGTTCAACCCTTTGTCGATGACCCCAACCGCAGCTTTGCTTTCTCGGTGGGTGATACGACCGATATGGCGGAAGAAGAGCGCTTATATCAGGCTTTTGGCTCAGCGTGGAACGGTGCCTCGTTAAACTTCCCCCTGTTACCCGTCCAGACTGTGCTTTACATACACAAGGGGGACGCCTTTTACACCAAGGCCGCCAACCGCTTTAATGACGAAATAGAGCCGTCCTTGAACACCTGGGGCTACTATGATGATGAAATTAATCAGTTAAATCATGTGCTGCACAACTTGCAGGCTGGTGTACCGATACTAAAGCAATTAGACCTCCACGGGGATGACAGACTCACCTTAATTTGCGGTAACGGCCCCTCATTGACTCCCTATTTGGAGCTCATCAAGAAAAATCGGGATAAAATCATCCTGATATCTGCCGGCAGTACCACCTATACACTGTTGATCAATAACATCTACCCGGATTTTGTCGTTACGCTTGAATCTGACTTGCAAACCTACAAAGCCCTTGCCCTGTTGCCAAAAGAGAACGCCAAGTCCGTTCCAGTTATCGGTGCAGCCCAGATCCACCCTGAAACGTTCGACTTGTTTGCCGATGGCCTTGTCTATTTCAAGCATGAAACAACCTACGCGCACCTCTTTGGCAAACCAGACGAAATTATTGCCGATGGCACGCCCAGCGCTACCAACGCGGCCCTTGCTGTTGCTCTTGACCTTAAATTATCAAACATCTATCTGGTCGGTATGGATTTTGGTTTTTTCAGTACGGAAGAGACGCACGCAAAAGAGTCGTTTTATTACCACCAGAACGAACGGGACAGGTTTGAAAATTACAGAAAATCGATCGATAAGAAAGCCTACTTTCTGGAAACGAACGAATATGGGAAAATCTACACCACTCCATTTTATAACACCGGTCGAAAACATGCAGAAAGGAAAATCCGAGGTTCCAACAGGCTGGATATTGTCAACCTCTCTACCGGCGCCTCCATTGAGGGAACTCGCTTTGGAGATATCGACCAATTCCGCATCGAGCTGACCAAAAGAAAAGTCACAGATGCAACCCCGGTATTCGCTACACTGAAAAAGAATGCGCGAACGGTCGATACAAAGGAGCTGAATCTACTCCAGGAATCTGTGAAAAAGCTGATTAGCGACATAACCTCCCAGATTCGTAAAGAGCTGAAAGGCCTGAAGCCAACACTGCCGGCCATAGAGGCGACCCTCTACCGAATCAACCGTATAGTGAGCCGCTACCGTAATGGGAAGGAAGATACAATTGCCTTATTCATACGGGGGTCCATCTGGCACTGGTGCTTTAACTTTTACGCCTTGATAAAATCCGAGAATCGTCAGGATCAGATAGAATTCATGACGGAGAAGTGGTCACAGCACTTTGGCCGTTTTCTGGAGGTATTACCGGCGCACTATGAGTATTACTTGTCAGATAGAAGTACAGATGACCCGAGGCTAAAGCTCATGATACGCGAGCCGGAGCCGGAGCTCGATAGGTGGTTGACCCGTAAAGAAGAGGCTGAGTCCGAAAGTAAATGAACGATCGCTTGATTAAAGCTGGCACCATTGACTGCCTCTGACCTATGTATGCTTCAGACAAGAGCAAATACTTGCAAGGCGGGCCCCCACAATCCACATTTCTTAAAAGAGTAGCAGTACAATGAAGCCCTCGGCAATCACAATTGGCAACAAGACAGTCTCCAGCGACAGCCATCCATTGATAATCGCTGAGCTCTCCGGTAACCACGACCAGTCACTGGAGAAAGCGCTGAAACTGGTTGATGCTGCGGCCCTTGCTGGTGCAGATGCAATAAAGCTGCAAACTTACACGCCAGATACGATCACACTGAATGTGCATGAGCGTGAATTTTTTATTGATGACCCAGGTAATCTATGGCAGGGATATTCACTGTACCGTCTCTATCAAAAAGCCATGACACCATGGGAATGGACAGCAGAGATTTTCCAACGAGCCCAGTCGCTTGGCATGCTAGCATTCAGTACCCCATTCGACTTGAGCGCTGTTGAGTTTCTGGAGCAACAAAACGCACCTTGCTATAAAGTTGCATCTTTTGAAAACACCGACCATGCCTTACTCGCTGCTGTTGCGCGTACTGGAAAACCCGTTATTGTCTCTACGGGAATGGCAAGCTTGAGCGAATTAGCAGAATCGGTAGAAGTTCTGCGAAAAAACGGTTGTGATGATCTCATCCTGCTTAAATGCACCAGCAACTACCCCGCCAGGCCAGTGGATGCCAACTTGCGCACCATACCTCATCTCGCAGAGTTGTTTCAGTGTCAGGTTGGTCTTTCTGATCACACCCCAGGTGTTGGCGTATCCGTTGCTGCAGTAGCACTGGGAGCCACCGTGATCGAAAAGCACTTTGTCTTGGATCGACAAGGTGGTGAAGTCGATGCCGAGTTTTCACTGGAGCCCAATGAACTAAAAATGCTGGTAGAGGAAACCGCACGTGCCCACGATGCACTAGGTCATGTGCATTATGGCTGCACCGAGAAAGAGGTTGCCTCACGGCTGCATCGACGTTCGCTCTGCATCGCCGAGCCCATGCGTAAAGGCGATATCTTTACGGAACAAAATTTACGCTCAGTTCGACCAGGCCTTGGCTTAGCACCAAAGTATCTGCCGCTGTTTATCGGCAAAGCCATCCAGCGTGATGCTGATATAGGAACTCCGCTATCATGGGAGCTGCTATGAAGCAGGCCAGCAAACTCGTATTGTTTGGAGCCAGCAAAGCGGGTGAAACTTATCTGAGAAAGCATCCACCCGGCGAAGTGATCGCCTTTATAGACAACGATCCTCACCGGCAAGGCAGTAGCGTTGATAATATCCCGGTCTTGGCGCCCGCCGCATTGCATGAGCTCAAATTTGATTTGGTGGTGATCACCAGTTTGTGGGTAGACAGTATATACAGCCAGTTAACCCAGCAGCTTGGTATCGCTAAAGATAAGATACATGTGCCGCACAAAACTGAGCTCAAGTCTGATCATCCTTTCTCGGAGCAAGAAACGCTGCAGCTGGGCCATCAGCTGCTGATTGGACTAAATCAATTTTTCATTCAACACCAACTAAAAGCGTGTATAGATTCAGGCACCCTATTAGGCCTTGTACGCGAAGGAAGGCTTTTGCCCTGGGACGACGATATAGATTTTGCAATCGATGATGCTGACTTTGCACGAGCACTTACATTGCTCAAAAACTTTCATCAGAATGCGCCCATGCAAGACCAGGTAGACTGGCAAGCGACTCTGCTGACCTTGTCGGGTACCGATGTTTGCCTGAGTATTGAGTTCACTCCTAAGCCAGGAAGCACACTGACTCCATTTGAAACCAGCCTGCAACGCCGCAAATCGCTGCATGGCCGCTCCGAGCTGTTATCTTCCGCCGGTATTTTTTTCGCACCAGAGCACCACTTTAACCATCACGATACGCTCGACTTTATGGGGCATGCTATTCGCATCCCATCCAAGGCCCCTGAGTTTTTAACTTTTATGTACGGTGATTGGCAAACCCCGAAGAAAGCAATGACATTGCATGACTATGACAACCGACGCCCTCTAAAAGACACAACTGCAGGCACGGTGTCTATCTCAAAACGTGCATTCTGGTAAGACAAACTGATGACTACGGCAAGATTAAAAGTGCTTTTAACCAGCTCTGGCGCTAAAGTGCCTTTGATACATGCACTACAATACGCGGCAAAACGGATTACAACCACAGCAAGCATAGTGGCTGGCGATTGCAGCTCACCAGTCGTCAGTGAGCATTTTGCAGATGAATTCTGGTTAATGCCCACCACAACTGAGGAATCTGCTCAACTCATAGTGAATGGCTTACGGCAACGGGAGATCACCCACATACTCCCAAGTAGAGATGGTGAGCTGCTATTTTGGGCAAAACTGCAACCTAGTCTGGCCGCAGAAGATATCCATATCATGGTGGCACCGCTACAGGCGATACAACTGTGCCTGGATAAATACCAATTTTCCAGACAACTGATGCAAGCTGGATTACCAGCCATCCCAAGCCTGTTGCAACCAAATGCCTCCAGCCATTTATGGGTCGTCAAAGAGCGCTTCGGTGCTGGTAGCCAGCAAACTGGACTAGCACTGAACCAACAACAAGCATTGGCTATTGCTCAAGGATTGTCAGCACCGTTATTTCAACCTTATGTGTCTGGCCGCGAAATCAGTGTCGATGCCTGGTTAAATCGAAAAGGACAACTTAAAGCACATATCTGCCGCTACCGGATAAAAGTGCAACATGGTGAATCGCAAATCAGCCAGACCGTTCAGCTACCCCAGTACGACGGCATAATTCGACAGGCTCTGCAACGGCTTAAGCTGACAGGGCCTGTGGTATTGCAGGCCATCATTGATGAAGCAGATAAGCTGCATATTATCGAGTGCAACAGTCGCTTTGGTGGAGCATCCACCTTGGGTATAAAAGCCGGGTTAGACAGCCTGTACTGGAGCCTGGCCGAAGCCTGCGGGCAGGAACCAGATACACTGCCTTTTATTGCAGCCAGTCAGCCAATCACCCAAATACGTTACCCAACTGACAGCTATTTATGATTTATATTTTTGATTTGGATGATACCCTCTATGGCGAGCGGCAGTTTGTTAAAAGCGGCCTGCAAGCTGTAGCTGAGATGGCGGAACAGCGCTGGGGTTTAAATCCAACCAGTAGCTACCGGCAGCTAATCACTCTTTTAGATACACAAGGCCGGGGACGGATGTTTGACGATTGGCTTGCACAGTCAAATCTTGCCACCAAAGCAAACATAAAACGCTGCATTAGTTGCTATCGCCTGCACAAACCAAACATCGACATGCCACAAGCGCACCACCAACTATTGCAACAGCTGCCTAAGCCTCTGTATCTGGTGACAGACGGCAATAAAATGGTGCAACATAACAAGGTGCAAGCACTTGGTATAGCGCATTATTTTAAGCGTGTCTTTATTACCCACCGCTTTGGCATTCAACACGCAAAACCTTCTACCTATTGCTTTGCGTTGATCAAAAAAGCGGAAGGTTGCGCATGGCAGGATATAGTTTATATTGGCGATAATCCGGCGAAGGATTTTGTTAATTTAAACAAGCTTGGGGTGAATACCATTAGGGTGCTAACCGGTGAACACAAAGATGCCATACCCAAACAAGGCTATGATGCACAAACTAGCTTGATGCAGTTGACTGAGCTGCACGTAATGAAGTAATGCCTACCGAGGTAATGATGAGTAATGAGTCATTTATTTTAAACATAAGCCGACAGCGAGCGTCGGCTTTAGTGACCCTAGGGGAAACATCATGAAAACAGTTATTACTTACGGTACATTTGACTTATTTCATATCGGGCATGTCAATCTATTAAAACGTGCTCGCAGCCTTGGTGATCGACTTGTAGTAGCCGTTTCAACTGATGAGTTTAATGAGAGAAAAAGTAAGATATCCCTTGTTCCTTATGAGCACCGTGCGGCGATTGTTGAGAGTTGTCGTTATGTAGACCTTGTCATTCCAGAGAATGATTGGACACAAAAAAAAATCGACATTGTCACTCACAATGTCGATTTTTTTGTTATCGGCGATGACTGGAAGGGAAAGTTCGATGATCTATCTGAATACTGTGAGGTCGTTTATCTTGAACGCACGGAAAATATTTCGTCAACAGCAATGCGGGAAGCTATTTTAGTATTTACGCAATTGGGAAAAGATTTAATCTAACTTCTCTGCGATCATTTTAGCTACCCGTTCAGAAGACTGGTTGTCTCGATAGTAATGAACAATATTGGTAATTTGTTCACGCTCTTTAGCATATGAATTGGGATAGTCAAGTTGTTTTAAAATCTCTCGCTGCAAATTTTTCTGATCAAAACACTTCGGTCCAGGAGCCCAGAATTCATATGGCTCAACTAGAAATCCTCTTGTACTTTTGTATAAATCTTGATCGCTTGGAGTAAATACAATAGGCTTGTTGAGCAACAAATAATCAAAATAAACAGATGAATAATCTGTAATAAGTAAATCAGCGGATGGTAACATTTCGTAAAAATCAAAACCTTTTTCTATCAATAACTTGTCCGTAATAACCCAAATATTTTCTGGAAGTTTATCTATCTGTCCTAACCCAAAGTCATCCTCATGATATGGGTGTGGCTTTACTATTAGAATTAGATTTTGATCATCTAGAAACTGAAACAGCTTCTCACGATCAACACTTTTAAAACCAAACATATGAAGATTCTCGTCACCGTTTACCTGACCATACATTGTTTTTCTGAATGTCGGCATGTATAAGACAACCCTTCGGCCGCTAAGCTTTCTACCGATAGACTCTTCAAGCTTCTTTTCCGCTCCGGACTCGAACAAAAGATCATTTCTTGCCATACCAGTCACAACATATTGTTCAGTATTAATTCCGTAACATGCATTCATTAAACTTGTATAGGTTGTTGAGTATGAAGCAACAGCATCATATTTTAGCCAGCGATCATGAGTTTTCCTTCGTGTTGACTCAGTTTGATAGCGACTCATATAATTCAACCCTTTCATTGGAAATCCATGCCATAGTTGAATCGACTTCACATTTGAGCGTAAGACTTTGTCATGAGTAACAACCACGGTTTTACTTAGAAGTAAGTCTTCAATATAAGCACTGGACTTTACCATATCATGATGAAAAACAGCATCAACACCAATATTACTTAGCGCACCCGTCTTCTGGAGTGCTAATGTATTCGAGCCAGAATTATTATTGATAAAAAGCGCTAATCGTCCTTTTTTAATACCAGATGAATCTTCGAGATTAAATGATTGATAATCATCAAGCATACCTAATTTGTCAAGCTTAGAGCGAAAGATAGGCCAGTAAATATCAAATTTATAGATGCCATAATTAAGAAGCTGCTCTACTATTTCAATCTGATATTGGGATGCAATAATAATTGGAACTGATGAATATTTCTTTCGATACTCATCCAAAGACATTACCGGTAATCCGCAAAATATTGTACCCCACTTTCGAGGGTTATTGTCAATAAATCCAAGCCACCTGCGTGAGGCCGACGCTATAAGAGTTTCACCTCGTTTGGATGCACCAAATATTATCCATGCTTCATCGTTCACTTTTGATCACCACTCTATTGTAAGAAAGTATCACTGCTGTTCCATAAATTTCAGAACTAAAATACCAAGTTCACACCGCCGGTGACCACTGGTATCATAGATTTGGCTATGCGCCGTTGCAGGCAGCCTGACCGGGGATAATGAACTTCGAACAGGCTAACAATTAACAGCACCTACACAGCAACATCAAATTTGTCAATCCGTCGAGTGCCACTGGAGTGAAGACAGTTCATCCCGTAGAGCCGAAATCAGACTTATTAAGGCAGCCAAAGCGACGAAACCACAACCCTGCTCTAGGCAACCCGGGCTTCAATCCCGTTAAGAAACCCTAGCCGCATACAGAAAATTGAACTCAATAAATGCACAGCTTAAACCCCGCCATTTTGACAAGTCGGGTGACAATCTCCGTTAACCCTAATGTAGAAATCAGCTAAATGAAGTTGCAAGGGGCTTAGAAATAATAGCTGATCCATAAAAGTCTGCGATCGGTACTATTGTAACTCCTTGCTCATCACAAAATTCATGAACCCCTTTCTTGACCCCTGGATAGAGATTAAAATTATAGTCGTGAATCATTAAATATCCACCTGGAATCAACTTCTCATAAAAGAACCGGAGACCGTCTATAGTAGGCTGATAGAGATCAACATCAATACTTACAAAGCAATACTCTACTTCATCAACTGGTGCAGTTTTAGGAAAGTATCCAGGGTAAAAATAAAGTCCAGCAGCGTGGCCTTGCAATTTATTACGAACAATATCAATATTAGTATCAGAAAAATGATCGCGCCCTCTTTGTTTTACTTTTTCGGAGTTTTCGTGATTTAAACTCTCTTCAGGAAATCCACTAAAAGTATCAAAAAGATGAAGACTTCTATCTGGGAACAGATTTATGAGATAGGCTGAAAAATCACCTTGATATACGCCTAATTCAGCTATGTCTCCAGGTAGATTAAACTCATAGATCCTTTTAGACAATAGTAGTGGAACTGCAAGACGCTGATAATCTGGGACGTGTAAGCTGTAATCTTTAAAGTCCTTAAATTTAGTTGCTTCTACTGGAGATATCGCCAAACAATCACAGGTACCTTGCATTCCAGTCAAGTGAGATATGCGCTCGACACCATAAAATTTTAACCATGCTTTCACATGAACCGGCCTAAGAAGTTTTTTCCTTAGAGTTATAGAATCGGCTTTATTCATTTTAAGCGGTAATATTATTTTTTCTTCACCAATACCCATGCCAACCAAGTTATCTATAATCTCTCCATCATAAGACAGGCTTGCAATCGCAATATAATCATATTTATTACATACGCTATCTAAAGGAATAAAATTAAGCCATGACGGAAGCTCTCTGTTAGAGGCTTTCCTATCAGTCACGCCAATAATTTGACAATTTTCCTCGCTCAACGCTTGAATTGTAAGCTCAAGGCCTGCTCCCGTTCCATAGATTAACACTCTACGATCTGACTTTATAATCTGTGATTCCACTATATGCTCCCTTTATTCATTTCGCGGTTTCGTATAATTAGTGCAATTGGATAGAGAGATAGGCCAGCTGGTAGACTCGGCACTTTCCTCCGCCAAGAGAAAAAGTACTGATGAGTTCCAACCAGCTGACCAGTGGTAAACGATACCAAATTTACGCGCTAATAAAAATCGGGTATTCACCAAAAAAGGCCTCTGTTAAAAAATGAGTGGGTCGATTTAGTTCGCCCTGCAAAACCCCTTTTTTCAAGCAGCGGCAATGCGTGTTAGTCGAAAGCCAATAACATTTTCTACCAGACGCTCAAGCCAGCTGATTAATTTCGCGTACAAGCCGGGCCATATTTTGAGTCAAAAAAGAAGCTGGAGCTTCTTCAGGATCAACTGTCAGAAACGGTGTTAAAAGTCCGTAAATCACCAACAGGCGATTCCGACTCAGCAGCCCATCCGTTTTCATATCACCGATGACCGCCTCTATGGTATTTCGGCGGTTCTGCTGCTCATGAACTTTATCTTTGCCCTTCTTGCGTCCGGTAATATGCACTTCGGTAAAGGGAGTTTTCTCTACCCCTTTATAACCCCGATCCACCAGTGTGGCAGGTAACACTTCACCCGTTGTCGCGCAGGCACTGACCACCGTCGATTGCAGGATATGTCCATCATAGGTGTTGCCATGCTGAGCATCACTTGCCAGGAAGAACTTTTCTTTGGCCGTCACCAATACGCTGACTTTACAGCCAAACTCCCAGGGGGTTCTAGCCTTCCCCTTGCCAATGCCAATGCATTCAATTTCGGGAGCATGCAGGCTGTAGAGTCTGTCTTTGCCCCTCTTGGCGCGATTGCCACTTTGTTTGATCACGATAGCGGCTTGCTGAGCAAGTCCAGCAGGTTTTTTGACAAGCGCTGAACATCCAGCTTTCGGAGGATGTCTCGAACCAATCGGCCCACTCGCGTGCGCATGGTCGCAATGGCTTTTTTCATGCGCTTGAACTGTCGAGCGTGAGCGTAGCGACCTGCTTTCAACGCCAGTGTTTTCAATTTTTTCCGTAAGTTTGGCATAGCTTGATGCCATGCTGCTTCGCCAACTGGACAACTCTGTTGACAGAGTGGGAGTTTCTGCTGGCACTTTTGCAGTGACAGAATATCACTCAAATGGGCTATAACCTTGTTCATGACGGTGGTATCGGAAGACACCCGCTTAATACTGTTTATGGCTATGGTTTCAGTTTTGAGACCGACATCAATTGTTGTCGCTAACAGCTTTTTTATGCCCTTACTGCCCAGCCGTTTACAAAAGTGCAACGTAAGCGATCCATAAACCACATCTAAAAACTGCTGATCAGATGCGGTAATTTAA
>JAIUMG010000022.1 GCA_022565655.1 Alkalimonas sp. | reverse complement strand
TTACTTAGTCCCTCTATCTATTAACGGCACTATAAATCAGAACTTTACTCAGCACCAGCCAGCAATCAGGCTCTACCAGGGCTTACCCTGACACACCATGAAAAAAACCGACGTCATGTCGGTTTTTTTCAAAGTCCAAAGTAACCCCTGTGTGTTACAAATAATCCCGGATCAAGTGTTCGGCGATTTGAATACTGTTGGTCGCAGCACCTTTTCGGATGTTATCAGCAACCACCCAGAGATTCAGCCCCAGATCATGCGATAAGTCTTTGCGTATCCGGCCAACGAAGACTTCATCATGGCCTGCGGCATGGCTGACCTGCGTCGGGAAATCAGCATTATTTTCCAACAGCACTACACCAGGTGCATTGGCAAGCAAAGCTTTGGCCTGCTCGGCATCCAGCGGCATACGCGTTTCTAGGTGAACCGCTTCGGCATGGCCATAAAAGGCTGGTACCCGTACAGCAGTGGCATTGACAGCAATGCTGTCATCACCAAAGATCTTCTGTGTCTCCCAGTGCATTTTCATTTCTTCTTTGGTGTAATCATTATCCATGAATACATCAATTTGCGGGATCACGTTAAACGCGATCTGGCGGCTAAAGGCCCCCGCTTCTTCCAGCGGTCGACCATTCATCAACTGGGCAGTTTCTTTAGCCAAGGCTTCAACCGCCTGCTGGCCGGCACCACTCACCGATTGGTAGGTAGCCACATTGATACGGCTAATGCCAACGGCATCATAAATAGGTTTTAGCGCCACCAACATCTGAATAGTCGAACAATTCGGGTTGGCAATGATGTTTCGGTTACGAAAATCAGCCAAGGCAGCCGCATTCACTTCAGGCACCACCAAAGGAATATCTGGCTCATAGCGATAGTGCGAGGTATTGTCGATCACCACACAGCCTGCTTCAGCCGCCTTGGGAGCGTACTGTGCAGAGACACTGCCACCTGCAGAAAATAAACCAATTTGTACCTGAGTCCAGTCAAAGGTCTCTACATCCAGCACCTTGACTTTTTTACCACGGAAATTCACGCTGGTGCCAGCTGAACGACTGCTTGCCAACGGAAATAATTCATTGACTGGAAAGTTGCGTTGTTCCAGTAGCTCGATTAAATGCTGGCCAACCAAGCCGGTAGCACCCAAAACGGCAACATTGTACTGCTGAGCCATGTTCTCTTCCTCTTATTCGTTATGGACGGCTGAAGCCTATGTCATAAAGCCAGTCTGGTACCTGGTCTCCAATCACCCGCACCGTACTGCATTCCCGGCGCGGCGGATAATTCTTTCGCAGCCAGTCAAACCCTTGTGTTTTAATATGATGACGCAGCAACGCATCATCTCGTCGCACATCATATACTAATTTAAATAGATTTTGGACATCTGGAAGCCCAAAATTAGATTGAATTTCTACAGCGCTGACGGCGGCAGCCGGACAAAAGCTTTCAATGCGGTGTTGAGCAGGGCGCGCCAGCAGCTGACACAGCTGTTGATACAGCATTTCGGTACCACGCGCCTTGCCTTCTATGCTATGCCCGGCAATATGGGCCGTAGCAATATCGACAAAAGGCAATAAAGGCAACAGGATATCGGGCTCATGCTCCCAGACATCCAGCACCAATGGCCGCTGATGCCCAGCCTGGGCTTCGGCAAGCAGGGCCTGATTATCAAACACAGGGCCACGACAGGCATTGATTAAAGCGCAATCTGGCTTTAACTGAGTCAAACTGTGCGGATTGATCAGATGGTGGGTTGCAAAAGGCCCCTCGACTGTCTGCGGCACATGAAAACTAAGTACATCAGCCTGCTCAAAAAGTTGCTGCAACGGGCAATGAGGAAAGTCAGGCTCGTGCTCCGCACGCAAAGGATCGCAAAGCAACAGTTTAACACCTAAGGCACTGAGTACTTCGGCTAAGCGGCGGCCAATATTGCCCACCCCAACGATGCCGATGGTTTTCTCGCTCAGCTGCCATTGATAGCGCTCAGCCAAGCACCAGAGACAACTGATGATGTACTCGACCACCGCCCGGGCATTGCAACCGGGGGCATTACTAAAGGCAATGTTGCGTGCAGCTAGATAGCTTTGATCGATATGATCCGTCCCTATGGTTGCCGTACCGACAAAACGCAGCTGCTTTGCCTGAGCCAGTAAAGACGAATTCACCTGAGTAATGGAGCGAACCAACAACACATCCGCATCGATTAACTGTTCAGCGGTTAATTCTCGACCAGGAAATAGTTGAACCTCGCCGAACTCAGCAAAAAAATGCTGCACATAAGGCATATTTTCATCGGCATAAATCTTCATGCAAAACCGGTCCTTTCATTCACTAAATACTTTGCTGCATAAAAAAACCATCGCGTCAGCGATGGTTTTTGATATCACGCCTGGGGCTTAGTTTACCCTTGATAACGCTTCATCACCAGAGTGGCATTGGTGCCACCAAAACCAAAACTATTTGACATCACCGTCGTCAACGGCTGTTCAGTCATTTTAGTAATGATGTTCAAGCCTGTGGCTGCCTCGTCCAGTTCATCAATATTAATGGACGGCGCGACAAACTGATGCTTCAACATTAATAAAGAGTAGATCGCTTCATGCACACCAGCGGCACCCAAAGAGTGACCTGTCATGGCTTTGGTGGCACTGATAGCAGGAGATTGACCAGCAAACACCTGCTGAATCGCTGCCAATTCTTTCACATCACCAACCGGTGTGCTGGTGCCATGGGTATTCACATAATCAACGGAGTCTTTTAGATCCTGCATGGCCATTTGCATACAACGCACAGCGCCTTCACCACTTGGTGCCACCATATCAAAGCCATCCGATGTAGCGCCATACCCGACCACTTCAGCAATGATATTGGCACCGCGTGCCAAGGCATGCTCCAACTCTTCGACCACAACCATACCGCCACCACCACTGATGACAAAGCCATCACGGTTGGCATCATAGGTCCGCGAGGCCTTTTCCGGTGTCTCATTGTATTTGGTGGATAAAGCGCCCATGGCATCAAATTCCATCGCCAAAGTCCAATGCAGCTCTTCACCACCACCAGCGAAGACGACATCTTGCTTACCCAGCTGGATCAATTCAACAGCATGGCCAATGCAATGCGCGCTGGTGGCACAAGCTGAACTGATGGAGTAATTCACCCCTTTGATCTTAAAAGGAGTGGCCAAACAGGCAGAACAGGTACTCGACATGGTTTTAGGCACAGCATAAGGCCCGACTCGCTTGACCCCTTTAGCCCGCAACGTATCAGCAGCCTCAACCTGTACCTTTGAAGATGCGCCACCTGAACCTGCTACCAAACCGATGCGGGGATTAGAAATCTGCTCGGCATCCAGCCCGGCATCAGTCATGGCTTCTTGCATAGCAATATAGGCATAGGCTGAGGCATCAGCCATAAAGCGCATCGCTTTGCGATCGATTAGGCTGGATGGGTCAATCTTTAAATCGCCCCACACTTGTGAGCGCAAGCCCATATCGGCAAATTCTTGCGAGAACGTGATACCCGAACGGCCCGCTTGCAGTGACTGCAGCACTTCTTGCTGATTATTGCCAATGCTTGAAACAATGCCCATGCCGGTGATAACTGCTCTTTTCATGTAAACTCCTGTAACGGTACTCGCGGTACCGCCCCTGATTGCTTTATAATTTGGCACATTCTACAAATTTTTACCGCCCAAGTGGTCAGCTTTCAGCGAACACTTGTACTCTGACTGCTTATTTTGGAGTCTAAGTCAGCAAACTACAAGTCTATTTTAAAAAGGACGGCATGAAAACGGTTCAGCACGCTTCGATTTATTTTAATGAGCAAGGGACTCCGGTCGCTAAGCAGTTTGACGATGTTTATTTTTCCAATGATGACGGTATGGCTGAAACCGATTATGTGTTTTTAAAGCATAATGGTCTGCCAGAACGCTGGCAGCAGCATCACGCTGCATTCTTTCATATCGGTGAAACTGGTTTTGGCACGGGCAGTAACTTCCTGCTGACCTGGCAGCGTTTCCGGCAATTTCGTCAGCAACAGCCAGAGGCACGGTGCCAGCGCCTGTACTTTACCAGCTTTGAAAAATTTCCTTTAAGTCAGGCTGATTTAACGCAAGCACTCGCCAGCTTAACGGGCTTTGATGACGAGTGCCAGGCATTGCTCAGCCGTTACCCAGCCGCCACGGCGGGCTGTCACCGGCTGGTTTTTGATGACGGCCAGGTGATCCTGGATTTGTGGTTTGGTGATGTGCTGGAGACCTTGCCACAACGTGATGATTCCGTTGCTGTAGATGCCTGGTTCCTGGATGGTTTTGCACCCAGCAAGAACCCGGACATGTGGCAGCCAGCCTTGTTTGAGCAACTGGCGAGACACAGTAAAGCAGGCAGCACCATTGCCACCTTTACAGCCGCTGGTGTTGTGAAACGAGGTTTACAAGCTGCTGGTTTTCAAGTGCAAAAAGTGAAGGGCTTTGGTCGCAAGCGCGACATGCTGATGGCCTCCTATGCAAAGAACCAAGTAGACAGCTCTAACCGCTTGATGGAAAAAAGTGCCAGTGACGTGACCATCATCGGTGGCGGCCTGGCGGCAATGTGTCTGAGCCTGGCTTTGCTGCAAAAAGGCTGCAAGGTTCGGTTGTTATGCGCTGATGCGGAACTGGCTGGCGGCGCATCGAAAAACCGTCAGGGTGCTTTGTACCCTAACTTGCATGCCGAGCCTACCCAGGCAAGCTTGATCCAGGCCGCTGCGTTTCAGTTTGCTCGCTGCTTTTTCCCACACCGCCCCTTTAGCTTTGCGCATGACTGGTGCGGTGTACAACATCAGGCCTGTACTGCACAACTACTGAAACGACACGCCAAAATGTCGCAACACTGGCCTCAGGAGTTGGTGCAAACCCTCAGTGCTGAAGACGCATCCGAACAGGCAGGTGTGGAACTGCCCTACCCAGCGATACTATACCCAACAGCAGGCTGGCTAAGCCCTCAGCAGTTTTGCCAGGCAGCGGGTGATTACTTGCAGCAGCAGCCAGGCTTTGAACTTTGTTTCAACCAGTCTGTTTGTCAGTTGCAGGCCGAGCATGGTCGCTGGTCTATCATCACGTCCGGACAAACAACTTTCAGCTGCGACACTCTGGTGCTGGCGCTGGGTCATCAGACCAATCGGTTGCTGAGCGACCAGCCACTTCCTATCCGCGGCATCCGTGGCCAGGTGAGCTATGTTGAGCAAGCCGCTCTGGCACCGCTTAAAACCGTGCTGTGCCACAAAGGGTACCTCACACCAGCATGGCAAGGCCTGCATGCAGTGGGTGCAACCTTTGATCGCAACCGCAGTGATGAAGCCGTATTAGCCGAAGACGACCAAGCAAACCTGCAGCTGGTGCAACAAAGCCTGCTGCAACCAAGCTGGTTTGAACAAAGCCAGGTAAAGGAAGCCCGTAGCGGGGTTCGAGCCACAGTGCCTGATCGTCTGCCGCTGGCTGGTCGATGGACAGAGCAGCAACAAAGTTGCTTCGTGCTAACGGGCCTGGGAGCCCGCGGCTTGCTATTTGCCCCGTTATTGGCAGAGGCGTTAGCATGCGAATTGGTGGCAGAGCCCTCGCCTTTACCACTCGACTGGCAACGCGCTCTGCGGCCAGAGCGCTACCGGTCAGATCAGTTGGACTAAGCGCTTGTTTCCTGTATCAAAGTATCGCAAGATGTCTATTAATGGCTTAATGCTGCTTGATTCAAAAGGGAAATCCCATGGCTACAACGCCCCGCCTCATTCTGGCTGAAGATGATGACTTTCTGCGTCAGTTATTGCAGATGCAATGCGAAAGCATGGGTGCTTTGGTCGCCCCGGCTTGTGATGGTGAAGAGGCCGTGAGTCTAGCGCTCAGTTATGAATACGACATTCTGCTGCTGGATATCAACATGCCAAAATGCGATGGCATTCAGGCCATGACCCTATTAAGGCAACTGGGCTATGACCGACCAATCGTTGCCATGTCATCCGATGCAGTGACTGCTGAAGGCTTTAGCTCGGTGCTGAAAAAGCCGCTGAATGAGCAGGACTTACAGCAACTGTTGCACCAGGAAACCCATCATCCGGCCGTTGAGTTGGTGGTAAGCGATGACCTGCTGCAGGAATTTTTACAAGGCCTGGTGCTGACTCAGCAACAACTGGAAGAAGCCCGTCAGGCGAGTGACTGGCCTGAGCTTCAGCGCCTGAGCCACAAATTAAAAGGCAGTGCGGGCAGCTTTGGCTTCCCGCAGCTTAGTAATGCAGCCGACCAACTGCAGCGCGCCATTCAACAGAGCCAAACCGAAGCCAGATTGGATGTTGCCTTTCGTCAGCTTGTGCAACAAGTGCAGGAGGCCAGTCATGAGTGAGCGTAAAATCCTGCTGGTCGATGATGTGGATTATACCCGACAATTACTGCGCAATAATATTATGGCTATCTACAGCCACAGCACATTAAAACCGCAAAAATTTACTTTTTTTAATGCCAATAAAGCATCCGCAGCCATGGACTTGTTCAGCTTGCAGATGCCTTCCATTGTGTTTCTGGATATAGAGCTGCCGGATGCCTCAGGCCTTGAGTTGCTGAAAAAATTTAAAGCCTTAAAGCCAGATTGTTTTATTGTTATGGTCAGCGGGGTCAGTACTTTGGACAATGTCAAAGAAAGTATTAGCAGTGGTGCAGCGACCTTTATCGTTAAACCCTTTACTGGCGATAAAATACTGGCGGCCATGCAACTATACGAGCGTTACAGCACGATGTGACATTTTGGTGTAAGCTAAACGTCGTAACACACTTAAGGATTCACTTATGGCTCTGATAAAACACACCTTATGTTCACTGGCTTTCCTTTGCGCTACGCTTCCTGCTCAGGCCGCAATCGACTTTACCGACTGGCCCATGGCAGATGATGCCCGGGAGTTTGCCCGGCTGGATGATAAGCTGCCGGCTATTCTGAGTTACTTTAGTCAACACAGCCAAGCCGAGCTGGCCCAATTGTACCGGCAAGCTTTTGGCTCTCCAGCTCAGGAAGCGTCGCGTTATGGCCAGCTGGAGTTGCTGTTTATTCAACCTTCAGAGCGTATTCGAGTGGTGATCTCATCACAGCAGCAGTGGCAGCAAGTGGATGTGATGGTACTGCCACCAGAACATTAAGGTCGGTTCATCTGCACCACCACCCTACGGTTAATGGCTCGTCCCTGAATGGTCTGGTTGGGTGCAACATGGCGGCGCTGGCCAAAACCATCCACATCGATCCGACTCTCTGGCAACCCGGCATCCACAAAGAAGCGTTTGACTTTCTCTGCTCGTTGTATCGATAACTGCTCATTCATCCAGCGGCCGCCGTAGCTATCGGTATAGCCTTGGATCTGCACCTGCTCAATGGCATCATCATGCTTCAGGTACTCAGCAATAGCCGCCAAACGGCGACGGGACTCTCGCGTCAGCTGATCCCCACCCACCTCATAACTCAGTACCGTAAAGGCAATGTCCTCAAAACGATAAGGCAACAACATCGAAATGCATTGGTTGAACTGCTGATACACCTCCGGGAACTGCACCGGATTTAAACTGGCCACCACTTTATCTTCTGGCTGGTGCCAATCGGAAAAGTAAAAGGTTGGTTGATAGCCACGCTCGAGTTCATGCAGCATATTCCAGGCAGCCTGCTTTGGCAGATCGCCATTAAACTGCTTTAATAAACGCATGCTAGCGATGGCTCGGGCTTGCTCTCCTGGGCGCCAGCGCGGTGGGATCGATAACACTTCAGCCAGATCGTAGCCGTCTGGTAAGCGCAGCATTTTTAATTCGAACCACAGATTAAGCTCTTTTCCCGCTTCACTGTGAAACACCGCTTCACCAAAACCAGGGATGGGGTGTGTGATCTCGCAGCGCAGGGGGGTATTGTGACGCAATTGCCAATCGGACTGTTCCAGTGCGGCAGAATATTGCCGTACATAACTTTGACTAGCCAGCACCGAATGGCTTAACACCAGCAAACTACTGAAGATCAGCGCACGCCACATAACTGCTTTTCCTGTGTAACCAACTATTGTGTAAAAACCTAGCAAACACTGTGCCGAGACGAGACCCCAGCCTCATTTTTTGGCATACTATACCCAAGTAACCCCAAGATACGAGTTTCGCATCTTGGGGTTACTTGGGTATACACCTATTCAGCATAGCAGGCTCTATTATGACTCAGGCAACAACTTTAATGGCGCAACGATTTCGAGGCTACTATCCCGTGGTCATCGATATTGAAACCGCAGGCTTTAACCCGCAAACCGATGCCATGCTGGAGATTGCTGCCACCTTGCTGACCATGGACGAGTCTGGCCACATTGGCCCGATGGAAACCTTGCACTTTCATGTCGAGCCTTTTTCGGGAGCTAACCTGGAAGCCAGTGCCCTGGCATTTAATGGCATCGACCCCTACCACCCGTTACGTGGTGCAGTGACTGAGCGGGAGGCCATCACCGAAATTTGCAAAGCAGTGCGTAAAGCCCAGAAGGCAGCAGGCTGCCAGCGCTCGGTGATTGTGGCTCATAACGCCGCCTTTGATCAAAGCTTTTTCAATGCGGCCGTAGCGCGGATTAACCTGAAACGAAATCCATTCCATGCCTTTGTTTCATTCGATACCACCAGCCTTTCGGCATTGGCACTGGGGCAAACTGTATTGGCGAAGGCTTGCAAACAAGCGGGCATCGACTTCGACAACAACGAAGCTCATAGTGCCTTGTATGATACTGAACGAACGGCAGAGTTATTCTGTTACATTGTCAATCAATGGCAGAACTTAGGTGGCTGGCCACTTGCCCTGCCTGAAGAAGAACCCGTCGACAGCTCTGTCGCTGACTAACAAAAAAACCGCCTAAGCGGTTTTTTCATCACAGCCATTGCAACCTTACTCTGCAGCAGCCGAGTTGGTGTTGTATTTGGCAGCCGTTTCTTTAATCAACGGTTGTAGCTCACCACGCTGGAACATTTCCAGAATAATATCGCAACCACCAACCAACTCACCATCTACCCACAACTGTGGAAATGTCGGCCAGTTTGCATAAGCAGGCAGCTCAGCACGGATATCCGGGTTTTGTAAAATATCCACAAAAGCAAACTGCTCACCACAGCTGATCATGGCTTGGGCTGCCTGGGCAGAAAAGCCGCAGCTCGGTAACTTTGGTGACCCTTTCATGTACAAAAGGATCGGGTTTTCAGCAATTTGCTGCTTAATTCTATCGATGGTATCCATAGTTACTACCTCTAAATATCATGAGTTATGTCTCATTGTACCCTGAAGCGCAGCTGAATTCATCGGCTACCCCTTGTTTTTCCGTACAATGACCCAATCTCGGTAAACAGAACCAAGCATCATCTACCCAAGTATAGATAACAACTTAGCACTGACTTAATCTTGAGTATTTTACTCAGGTATTGTAGTCTAACCTGAGCAGACAACGTTAACAACGCGAATGGAGAAAAACATGGCTTTTGAACTACCAGCATTACCCTATGCAAAAAATGCGCTTGCCCCTCACATCTCTGAAGAAACTTTGGAGTACCACTACGGCAAGCATCACAACACCTATGTCGTGAAGCTGAATGGTTTGATTGAAGGCACTGATTACGCAGGTAAATCGCTGGAAGAAATCGTTCGCTCTTCAGAAGGCGGTGTGTTCAACAACGCAGCCCAAGTCTGGAATCACACCTTCTACTGGCATTGCTTAAGCCCGAATGGCGGCGGTGAGCCTAGCGGTGCATTGGCTGACGCCATCAACGCCAAATGGGGCTCTTTCGCTGACTTTAAAGCGGCTTTTAATGATAAAGCAGTGAATAACTTCGGTTCCAGCTGGACCTGGCTGGTGAAAAAAGCTGATGGCAGCCTGGATATCGTCAATACCAGCAATGCGGACACCCCACTGGCACACACTGGCCTGACGCCTGTACTGACGGTTGATCTGTGGGAGCATGCCTACTACATTGATTACCGCAACGCTCGCCCAACTTACCTGGATGCATTCTGGGCCTTGGTGAACTGGGACTTTGCCAGCAAAAACTTTAGCGCTTAATCCGCTTTATTATCGAACAGAGCCCGGCTAATCAGCCGGGCTTTTTTGATCCTTGAACTTAAACCCGCGTATAGGATCCAATACCAAAACTGCAGATTTCTGATAGATTAAATCTATATTTTTCTGTGATTTTTGAGCGAATTCAATTTTTACTGTCTAACCTTAAGTAGGGTCTGTTGGCCTTTTTCGTGAGCTGATCGGAGGTGCATATGAGCATTGTTGAGCACTACAAGTCCAGATACGAAGCAACTAAAGAGGAAGAATTTAGTATTCAGGAGTTTTTGTCACTCTGCAAAACCGATAAAAGCTGTTTTGCCAGTGCAGCGGAACGGCTGTTGATGGCGATTGGTGAACCAGAACTCATTGATACTGCAAATGATCCCAAACTTAGTCGCTTATTTTCCAATCGAGTTATCCATCGCTACCCTGCCTTTTCCGAGTTTTACGGGATGGAAGACGCCATCGAACAAATTGTGGCTTACCTGAAGCACTCTGCTCAGGGGCTGGAAGAGAAAAAACAAATACTGTATTTGCTTGGCCCGGTCGGCGGCGGAAAATCATCACTGGCGGAAAAGCTAAAGTATCTGATGCAGCAAGTACCCATTTACTACCTGAAAGGCTCCCCCGTCTACGATCATCCGCTATGTCTGTTTAATGTCGAAGAAGATGGCCAGCTGTTACATGACGAATATGGCATCCCCAAGCGTTACTTATCCACCATTATGTCGCCTTGGGCCAGCAAACGCTTGCACGAATTTAATGGCGATATCAGTGAGTTTCGCGTGGTGAAGCGCACGCCTTCGGTGCTTAATCAGATTGCTATTGCGAAAACTGAACCAGGTGATGAAAACAATCAGGATATTTCAGCTTTAGTGGGCAAAGTGGATATTCGTAAACTCGAGCATTACGCCCAGAACGACCCTGATGCGTACAGCTACTCCGGGGCTTTGTGTCGCGCCAACCAGGGCCTGATGGAATTTGTCGAGATGTTTAAGGCCCCCATCAAAGTATTGCATCCACTACTGACAGCAACTCAAGAGGGCAATTACAACGGCACTGAGGGCTTGGCCGCTCTGCCTTTTGATGGCATGATTTTAGCGCACAGCAATGAATCTGAATGGCAAACCTTTAAAAATAACAAAAACAACGAAGCCTTTTTAGATCGGGTCTATATTGTTAAAGTCCCGTACTGCCTACGAGTGTCTGAAGAGCAAAACATCTACCACAAACTGATTGAGCACTCAGAGCTCAGTGAAGCCCCATGTGCCCCAGGCACCTTATCCAGCCTGGCGCAATTTGTCGTGCTATCGCGGTTAAAATCACCAGAAAACTCCAGCATCTATTCAAAAATGCGTGTGTACGACGGGGAGAGTTTAAAAGACACCGATCCCAAAGCAAAATCCTATCAGGAATACCGTGATTACGCTGGTGTCGATGAAGGCATGACCGGGCTATCGACCCGATTTGCTTTTAAGATTCTATCGCGGGTCTTTAACTTCGATTCGACCGAGGTGGCCGCTAATCCGGTGCATTTGTTTTATGTGCTCGAGCAACAAATTGAGCGCGAACAATTCCCCGCCGAAATGGCCGAGCGTTTACTTGAGCACCTCAAAGGCTACCTGATCCCCAAATACGTCGAATTTATTGGCAAAGAAATTCAAACCGCCTACCTCGAATCGTACTCCGAATATGGACAAAATATTTTTGATCGCTACGTCGTCTATGCCGATTTTTGGATCCAGGATCAAGAGTACCGCGATCCGGAAACAGGTCAGCTGTTTGATCGAGCTGCACTGAATTCAGAACTGGAAAAAATAGAAAAGCCAGCAGGCATCAGTAACCCGAAAGATTTTCGCAATGAGATCGTCAATTTTGTGCTGCGTGCCAAAGCGAAAAATAATGGCAAAAACCCGGTTTGGACCAGCTATGAAAAATTACGCACCGTTATTGAGAAAAAAATGTTCTCCAGCACCGAAGAGCTGCTGCCGGTTATTTCATTTAATGCCAAAACCTCAACTGAAGATCAGAAGAAACATGATGACTTTGTCAATCGCATGATGGAGAAAGGCTACACCCGCAAGCAAGTGCGCTTATTATCCGAGTGGTATTTACGCGTTCGAAAATCGCAGTAATATCGGGTCTGGAGGTAGTATGGTGCATTTTATTGATCGTCGGCTCAATGGAAAAAACAAAAGTGCTGTGAACCGGCAGCGCTTTATACGGCGTTATAAACAGCAAATCAAAAAAGCTGTCTCCGATGCAGTCAGTAAACGCAGCGTGACCGATGTCGATAGTGGTGAAAGCATTACCATTCCAAATAAAGACATCAGCGAGCCAATGTTTCATCATGGCAAAGGGGGACGCCGCGAAATGGTGCATCCTGGCAACGACCAGTTCAGTCAGGGTGATCGGATCAAGCGCCCTGATGGAGGCACTGGCCAGGGCAGTGGTAAAGGGGATGCCAGTGCCGATGGTGAAGGCTCAGATGACTTTGTTTTCTCCATTTCGAAAGACGAATACCTCGATTTATTGTTTGAAGATTTAGAGCTGCCCAACCTAAAGAAAAATCAGCTGGACAAGCTGGTGCAGTACAAACAAGTCAGAGCCGGCTATCGTGCTGAGGGGGTGCCAAGCAATATTGATATTGTTCGTTCTTTACGCGGTTCATTAGCTCGCCGTATCGCAATGTCAGCCGGTAAGCGGCGCGAACTGGCTGAGCTGGAGCAAGAGCTCGCTCTATTGCAGCAGGACCCTGTGCCTGACCAGCATCGGCTTTTGCTGATCCAGGATCAGATAAAGCAGCTAAAGCAACGCATCGCTGCCGTGCCTTTTATCGACACATTTGACCTGCGTTATCGCAATTATCAAAAACGGCCAGAACCCACCAGCAAAGCAGTCATGTTTTGCTTAATGGATGTATCCGGCTCGATGGACCAGGCCACCAAAGAGATGGCAAAACGGTTTTATATTTTGTTGTATATGTTCCTTAGCCGAAGCTATAAAAATGTCGATGTAGTGTATATCCGTCATCATACCCAGGCCAAAGAAGTGGATGAGCAGGAGTTTTTTTATTCACAGGAGACTGGCGGCACCATTGTATCCAGCGCCTTAAAACTCATGAAGCAGATTATTGATGAGCGCTACGATGCTGAGCAATGGAATATTTACGCTGCGCAGGCCTCCGATGGCGATAACTGGACGGATGACAGCCCCTTGTGTGCTCAGATCCTACGCAGCCAGCTGCTGCCGCTGGTGCGCTATTACGCCTACATAGAGATCACCCCCAGAGCCCACCAAAGTTTATGGCAGCAATACGAAACGCTTTTACCCGAGTTTGAGCACTTTGCTATCCAGCCCATCCGTGATGTTGCTGATATTTATCCTGTTTTTCGAGAACTCTTTAAGAAGCAAGCTGCCTGAGGCTTGCTGGAGGTACTGTGATGGCCAAAGCTAACCCGAAAGTCACGCCCTTATCTGATGGCCCGGATTGGACTTTCCCATTATTGGAAGCATACCACCAGGAGATCCGCCGGGTCGCTGACTACTACCAGTTAGACACCTATCCAAATCAAATTGAAGTGATTACCGCCGAGCAAATGATGGATGCCTATTCCAGCATTGGTATGCCGCTGGGTTATCATCACTGGTCGTACGGCAAAAAATTCATTCAGACCGAGCAAAACTACAAGCGCGGTTATATGGGCTTGGCCTATGAAATTGTCATCAATTCCGACCCCTGCATTGCCTACCTGATGGAAGAAAATACCATCACCATGCAAGCACTGGTGATGGCGCATGCCAGTTACGGCCATAACTCCTTTTTTAAGAATAACTACTTGTTCAAAACCTGGACGGACGCTTCTTCCATCATTGATTATCTATTGTTTGCCAAAGAGTATGTCAGCCGCTGTGAAGAAAAATACGGTATCAGCGAAGTCGAAGACACGCTGGATTCCTGCCATGCTTTAATGAATTTCGGCGTCGACCGCTACAAGCGGCCACAAAAAATATCCATGGAGGAAGAGCAGAAACGTCAGCAGGAACGTGAAGAATATCTGCAATCTCAAGTCAACCAGCTGTGGCGCACCATTCCAACCAAGCCCAGTGTTGAAAGCACTCAACGGCAACATTTCCCCTCAGAGCCGCAGGAAAACATTCTGTACTTTATTGAAAAAAATGCTCCACTGTTGAAATCATGGCAACGGGAACTGGTGCGAATTGTGCGAAAAATTTCGCAGTACTTCTACCCACAGAAACAAACGCAAGTCATGAATGAAGGCTGGGCTACCTTCTGGCATTACACCATCTTGCAGCACCTGTTTGATGAAGGAAAAGTGACGGAACGCTTTATTCTCGAGTTTCTACATACCCATACCAATGTGGTCAGCCAGCCAGCCTACAACAGCCAGCATTACTCAGGCATTAACCCTTATGCCCTTGGTTTCGCCATGTTCACCGATTTACGGCGTATTTGCGAAACACCGACCGCTGAAGATAAAGAGTGGTTTCCAGATATCGCAGGTGCGCCCTGGCTGGAGACGCTGCACTTTGCTATGCAGAACTTCAAAGACGAAAGCTTTATCAGCCAGTATTTATCTCCCAAAGTGATGCGCGATTTTCATCTGTTCGCCATTGTTGATGACGCCAAAGATCCCAGTCTGGAGGTTGCAGCCATCCATAATCAGCAAGGCTATCAAACCGTGCGACAGATGTTATCTGCTCAGTACAATCTAAGCCAGCTGGAGCCCAATATTCAGGTGTACGATGTTGATATTTCCGGAGATCGCTCCCTCAGGCTGCGGTACATCCCTCAACAGGGTATTCCGCTGGCACCAGACAGTACCAATGAAGTGATGAAGCATTTGCATCGCTTATGGGGTTTTAAAGTATCGCTTGAGCAACAAAACGAAGACGGAAGTATTACCGAGTTAAGCCGCTGTCCGGCTGCTTAAGCTCCGGTATCCATCTTTGCCAACTGGCTGGCCAGAGTCAGTTGATTGCGACCATTGGCTTTTGACACATACAAAGCCTTATCAGCCTGCTCAATCCAGGCCCGATGGTTTTCCAATGATTTAGCTGATTGAGCAATACCAATACTGACGGTACAACGGATCACCTGATCATGATGATGCACGCTCAGATTCTCCACCGACTTCCGCAGCCGCTCGGCAAAGTACACTGCCTGCTCTTCCGGCGTATCCACCAATAACACCGCAAACTCTTCACCACCATAGCGCCCGGCAATATCCGTTTCGCGCAGGTTCTTTTTCACCATTTTGGCAATTTCGCGGATAACATCATCACCAGCCGCATGGCCATAATCATCATTGACTCGTTTAAAGTGATCAATATCAATCATCAGCAAGCTACTGACATGCTGATGACGCTTAATCCGTCTAAACTCTTGCACCAGGGTATTTTCCCAGCTACCACGGTTATGCAGCTGAGTAAGAAAGTCGGTTTTGGACAACTGGTGCAAGCGGTGATTCATCGATTCCAGTTCTAACCGGCTCACCGCCACATCGGTCACATCGTAGATAATCAAACACAAATGGGTGACTTCACCCCGGGTATTGGTCAGCGGGAAAATAGTGCTGTTCTGATACATGTACTCGGCAGAGCCGGTAATGGGCCGGTAATTACGAAATTTAAAGATATAAGGCCGCTGCTCCCAGATGGTAAAGGCTCGGTTTTTTAACAGCAACACAGGGTCGCACTTTCGGCGCAACCAATCTTCATCTATCTCTGGAAATAAATCAAACAGATAATGATCACGAACCTGCCGAGGGGTCAAACCACTATGGCTTTCCATAAAGCCATTCCATACCTGAATGCGATAATCACAGTTAAGCACAACCAAGCCAACGTCTACGGTTTGGAACATGTCCATCAACCAGTGGATCTCTGAAACGTCTACCTGTGCATCTGACATAGTTTACTCTTCCAGTAAAAATTCCACTTTGTGCTTTAATGTTTTCAGGCTGTCTTCCGTAAACAAAAGCAGTAAGTCACAACAAATATCATAGTTCTCGATACCATAACTAATTTCAATCGCTAGCGTTTTACGCCAGCGACCTGAGTTCGCTTTGATCAGCTCACTGACAGCTGCATGTTGGCCTAACACCACTGGGTGCCCTTGACTAAAGCTCATATCCAACTGACCAGCCACCCCTTTTAACACCGAGCCAATCAAAATATTGGCGATATCCATCAACAGCTCCAGCTCAACTTGATGGGTCAGTTTACCGTGATAATTCATCAGTCGAGCGATATCTTTGAAGCTGGAGTCCGTCAGGATTAATAAGGCTTCGCCGGAAACACCCCCGCCAATAAAACCCTGACACACGGCAGACGTGGTGCTTTCATCCTCAACAGAAGCCAGTGCCATATGCAACTCACTGACTTCGATCAAATTAACATTAGGGATGGGTAATTTAACGAAGACGTTCAGTAAACGAGCCAATAAGTCACCTGCTTGCCCCATAGCAACATTGGTGATTTCCTGAAACACATCGCGTAACTCTGCATTGACTTCTATATTGCTCAGCTCTGAGCGTTGAATGACAGCTTCTTTTTTAGGGGCAGTTTTGTGCTCGTCGGCAACAGCGGCCAGCAAGGTGCCAATCTTATCGGCATCAACCGGCTTTTTGATAAAGTCTGCAGCTCCAAGCTGCATCACACGTTCGTAAGCTTCGGGTTGAACATCACCTGACACCACGATGACTTTGACTTTAGCAGCTTGCTCTTTCAAGGCTGCCAGCACCTGATAGCCATCCAGCACTGGCATATTTAAATCAAGAAACAGCAAATCGATGGCTTTCGATTTCAGCAACTCCAGCGCTTCAGCACCATGGGCAGCAAAGTGTATGCCTGCTTGCCAGCTATCGGGCAACACACGAGCCATCTGCTTTCTGGCTAAGTTTGAGTCATCGCAAATTACTACCGCAGGCGTCATAATGCATTCATTTCGTTGGATGATTGGTTATAGTTTATACTGTCAAATACGAAATAGCCATCCTACGAATTGAGCTAATTATGATAGGCTTATAGCCACGTAACTATTTGAGGGAAATACCCATGACCATCTTCAAACGATCGCTCATCACTGCCCTGCTCGCCAGCATCAGTATCTTTTCAGCTCAGGCTATTGATTTAACCGAGCAGTTACCAAGCCGTTTAAGTGAGGTCCGGGCTGGGCAGCAGCAAGTGGTGCTGCTAGGGCACCCGATAGAAGTTGGTCAGCAGGCCCCTGAGTTTAAAGTGGTTGACCAGCAATTTAAAGCCGTTTCTTTATCTGACTTTGCAGGGCAGCCTATTTTGCTCAGTGTGGTGCCAAGCGTAGATACCGGAACCTGCTCATTGCAAACCAAACGTTTCAATGATGCCGTAGCAGATTTACCCTCTGAGGTCGTTATGCTGACCATCAGCACCGATCTGCCCTTTGCCCAACGTCGATTCTGTGAGCAGGAGGCGGTGGATCAACTGCAGGTCCTTTCAGATGCTGTCTGGCGTGATTTCGGTAGCAATTATGGGCTGTTAATTAAAGACATGGGACTACTGGCACGAACGGTGATCCTGATTGATGCAGCAGGTCAAATCAATTACATCCAGTTGGTGAAGTCGCTGGCCAATGAACCAGACTATGACGATGCACTCAGTGCATTGCGCACGATGATAGGCAGTGAATAACTCGTCGATATAAAAAACGACACCTGATGGTGTCGTTTTCTGTTCAGGCTACGTTGATATCAGCCCAATAACTTGCTCAGCTGCTCAGCAATAGCTTCGACTTGCTGAGTGCCATCAATATGATGGTATTTTGTTTTGCCATCCGCTGCCGCTTTCTGGTAAAAGCCGACCAAGGGCTTGGTCTGCTCATGATAAATACCCAGACGCTTTCGTACGGTTGCTTCGGTATCATCGGCGCGGATCACTAAGTCCTCACCGGTGT
>JAIUMG010000021.1 GCA_022565655.1 Alkalimonas sp. | reverse complement strand
CGCTTCCAGATGCGCTGCCAGCTCAGGCTGATCGGCCAGATAGCTGATCAAATCGGTCAGGCTGACAATCGAGATCACCTTGGTGTTAAAATCACGCTCGACTTCCTGAATAGCCGACAGTTCAGCCTTGCCGCGCTCCTGCCGATCCAATGCAATCAAGACACCCGATAAGTTAGCACCGGCGGCCGTAATACTCTCCATCGATTCCCGAATGGCGGTGCCGGCGGTGATCACATCGTCGACCAGCATAATGTTGCCTTGCAAAGGTGAGCCAACCAGGTTGCCGCCTTCACCATGGGTTTTGGCTTCTTTGCGGTTAAAGCAATACGGCACATCACGCTGATGATGATCCGCCAACGCTACCGCTGTAGTCGTCGCTATCGGAATGCCTTTGTAGGCAGGGCCAAACAGCAGATCAAACTCGACACCGCTTTCCTGCAAAGCCGCAGCATAAAAACGGCCTAACTTCGCCAGATCGCCACCGGTGTTAAACAAGCCTGCGTTAAAAAAATAGGGGCTGGTTCGGCCGGATTTCAGCGTAAACTGACCAAATTTCAGCACCTGACGCGACAGCGCAAATTCAATAAATTCCCGTTGAAAGTCTTTCATGCTGCTCACCTTTACGCCAGAACGCGCTTTTGTTCATCGACGATGTCACGAATGGCGTGTCGCGCCAGTTCCATCATGTCCTGCATTTCTTCAAAACTAAAGGGCTCGGTTTCAGCTGTGCCCTGCACCTCAATCACCTTGCCGGTTTCCGTCATCACCACGTTCATATCGGTTTCTGCGTTGGAGTCTTCGGCATAATCTAAATCAGCCACAGCGGTGCCTTTGTAAACCCCAACCGATATAGCGGCAATCATGTACTTCAACGGATTGGTTTTAATGATGCCCTTGCCACGCATAAAATTCAGCGCATCAACCAAAGCCACACAAGCACCCGAGATGGAAGCCGTTCGAGTGCCACCATCGGCCTGAATCACATCGCAATCGATGGTAATGGTATTTTCACCCAGCAGTTTTAAATCCACGGCGGTGCGCAGAGCACGACCAATCAAGCGCTGAATTTCCATGGTACGGCCACCTTGTTTGCCACGGGCTGCTTCGCGGTCATTTCGGGTATGAGTAGCGCGTGGTAACATGCCGTATTCAGCCGTGATCCAGCCTTTGCCTTGCCCTTTCATAAAACGCGGCACGCCTTCCACCACGCTGGCAGTACAAATGACCTTGGTATTGCCAAACTCCACCAACACAGAGCCTTCGGCATGCGCAGTAAATTGACGGGTAAAAGTTAAAGGGCGGATCTGACTGGCGGTTCTGCCGCTTGGACGCATAGCATGTCTCCTGCTGGTGCATTGATAAGTTCATGTGGCAGCTATTATAGAGTCTAAGCGTGCTGAGGGCTATCCATTGGCACCAATCAATAGAAAACTGACTGCAAACGTCCGTATAAAGCAGTGCCAAAGCAGGTCATTGTTCAGGCTGCAACCGATCAGGTATACTTGGCTTTTCAGTTCAGTTGGAAGCCCTACCATGATCCATAGCATGACTGCCTTTGCCCGCCACGAAATGCAAGCCGACTGGGGCTCTGCCCAGTGGGAAATCCGCTCCGTGAATCAGCGTTATCTGGAAACCTTCTTTCGTTTACCAGAACAATTTCGTAGCCTGGAAACCAAATTACGTGAAACGCTGCGCCAGCAATTGCACCGTGGTAAGGTCGAAGTCAATCTGCGCTTCCATGCCAATGAAGCCGTTTCAGAGCTGAACATCAATCAAGCGCTGGCCAGCCAGCTGATCAACCATGCCAATGCGCTACAAAGTCAAGCCAGCCACGCCCAACTCAATATCATGGATGTACTGCGCTGGCCTGGCGTGATGGACACACCACAAGCTGATTTAGATGCCGTACAAACCGACTTAATGGCTGGCTTTCAACTGGCGATGAATGACTTTTTGGCAAGCCGAGGCCGCGAAGGCAACAGCATGAATGAACTGATCCAAACCCGTCTGGAGCAAATCAGCCAGCATGTCGCCACCGTTCGTCAGCACCTGCCCATAGCCTCGCAGTGGCAACGCGACCGTATCCTGAATCGCTTGCAAGATATTAAAGCTGAAATGGATCAAAGCCGGCTGGAGCAGGAAATGGCATTTCTGGCACAAAAATCCGATGTCGCTGAAGAGCTCGACCGACTGGACGCCCACATCAAAGAAACACGCCACACTCTAAAAAAAGGTGGCGCCTGTGGCCGACGCCTCGATTTCATGATGCAAGAGTTCAACCGCGAAGCCAACACCCTATCGTCAAAATCAATCAGCACCGAGATCACCAATGCGGCTGTTGAATTGAAGGTATTGATTGAGCAGATGCGGGAGCAGATCCAGAATATTGAATAAATAAAAACCTGAACTTTACTAACCCAACAGACCAGTATTTCTCTGTCTGCGTTGGGTTAGAGTTTTCTCGGTCACCGAGATGATAGCAATACTAACATCTGGCTGTTTAGCAAGGTTACAACCCCATATCAAACTTCTTTTTTCGTGCACTGTCATTGAGCAATGCTGATGCAATAGCGCTGATTTCTGCCTGCACATAGGCCCAATACTCTGGGTTGTCCAGTGTACGCTCTTTGATTTGTTTGGGAATGAAGCGGCTCATTTCCATGTTAAAATCATCACGTACTTCATCATCTTGCTGCAACTTAGTCATCTGAAGAGCGAGAGCTGCTCTAAAGTCGTCTGTTTGCTTATTCCTTGCTGCTAACTTCTTTTCCACCAGGTCTTTTGACAGGTCAACTCCACGTTGTTTGATCCAGACAATGTCCCAAATATCGCGAGGCTTTATTCTCCTCGCACGATATGCGACCGCGATTAATTTATCAGCCAGTGTCTCTCGTAATGATTGCACCGGCACCAAGATCCCCTCTGTCGGCACCACAATGTTGTAGTGGTTTAGCAAAGGTCTTTTTTCTACATCGAATGATGGAATGGCGCAGACATCGATATGCATTTTTTGCCGTGGCAAGTCTGGTTGGTTTGCTTCTTTAACGATACTGATTTTCCAGGAAACGGTGTCGCCTTGTTTGTCTGCTGTCGGCTTGTTTACCCACACCTCGGTTTCATATTTGTTTTGGATATACTTTTGGATCTCAGATTCCAAACCAGCGAAATCTGCCGGTTTGAAATCATAACCACCATTAAAATCGAGATCTTCCGACAGCCGCGCACTGTTGTAACACATCCGTAGTGCAGTGCCACCAATAAAGGTCAGGGTTTGCATGGCCCCCTGTTTAATCAGCACATCCATAATATCGTGGTGCAGGATCTCTTTTTCTATCACTGGGGTGATAGCGGCATAGTCTGGATTCGCTTGCACAATTTGATGAATTTGTTGTTTTAACATGTTAGTGCTCTTTCCAATTAACTCTCCAGCATATGCAGGTTGCGCTGACAGTGTTTAAGATCAGCTATCGCTTGTTCGGTCGTTGCCCGGTACATTTTAATGTCAGGGTCAAAATATAAATTCGGCGCGATCTGAGCGATGGGCTTTTGGGTATGAGTCAGTTCAATTACCCCGTATGGCGTGGCAAAGGTGCCACTTCGCCCTTTGGTAACAACGGTGACTCTGTCCATGATCACTTGTGAAATATCACCGGTATGGCTTAGCTGACTTTCGAGACTAATGTAATTGAGCACACCGCTACGTAGCTTTTTGATGATCTTATAAATCGCAGTTTCTGGCTCTGGCGGCGTAAGCACACTTTCGTATAAGCCTTTGACGACTCTTCTAAGCTGACCTTTTTTTACCCTATCTGCCAGAAATTTAATAAAAGCCGGAGTACAAGGCTCCCCAAGCATAAATGCCAACTCAGCAGTGCTATGAATGCCGCCGCCAGTTTTAACGGCTTTGGCAAAAACGATGAGTAATTTGTCGGTTCTTGTCATATAGGTTGACGCCAAATAACCAAATACCCAATGAAGTGTAGACTTAAGCCAGTAAGTTGGCAATATATCAGTGCACAAAACATTACTTTTTAAGTTATATTTTGCTTACCAAGCATAATCTCCAGTTGCGTACTGGCTTTGCACTTGCTCACATGGTCTGACCAGTGTAAGCTGATGTTTTGTTTTTGTTGGAGCTGCTATATGGCTACATCTCTTCGCAAGGCTAACTGGGGCTTAAAATTTTTCGCCTGGCGTTATATCCCGTTGATCGGCTTTTGCTCGCCAAAGATCATCCGCATGGATAGCAAAACGCTGGAAGTGACCATGCCGCATAGCTGGCGTACCAAAAATCATTTAGGCAGCATTTATTTTGGTGCTTTGGCCATTGGGGCCGATTTAGCCGGGGCCTTTCTGGTGTTCAGTAAAGCTCAGGCCCGTGGCGTGAATGCCAATTTTGCGTTTAAAGATGTCGAAGGGCACTTTTTAAAGCGCCCTGAAGCACGGGTGCATTTTACCAGCCATGATGGCGATGTGATTGATCAGATGATTGATGAGTCGTTGGCATCAGGTGAGCGCATCAATCGCCCGGTTTCGGTCAAAGTAACCTGCCCCAGCTTGCATGGCGATGAAGCCATGGCTACCTTTACCCTGACGCTTTCTGTCAAAGCCAAAACCAAAAAGAAATAGTCTGTACGGATTGGGATTACCATTTGCAGCGAATGCAGCAGCGACGTAGAATTGCAGTTTAATTTTTCCTGGGTACCTGATTATGCAACAACTGACTGGCAACCTTTTTATTGTTTCGGCGCCAAGTGGAGCAGGAAAATCCAGCCTGATCCAGGCGTTGTTGGCGCAGCATTCAGATATGCAGGTCAGCGTTTCCCATACCACTCGGCCCCCTCGACCGGGCGAGCAGGATGGCGTGCATTACCACTTTGTCAGCGTCGATAACTTTAAACAGCAGATTGAAGCCGGCGAATTTCTGGAATGGGCAGAAGTTTTTGGTAATTACTACGGCACGTCTCGCCATAAAATCCAACAAGCTCGAAAGCAAGGTATTGATGTGTTTCTGGATATTGATTGGCAAGGTGCCAGACAAATTCGTCAGCAGGAGCCTTCTACCATTGGTATCTTTATTTTACCCCCCAGCCTGGCGGCCTTAGAGCAACGACTGCGTACCCGAGGCCAGGACAGCGACGAAGTGATAGCCGGGCGCATGGCAAAAGCCAGCGATGAAATGAGCCATGCGGATGAGTATGACTATTTGATTATTAATGATGATTTTCAGCAGTCGCTGGCAGACCTGAATGCCATCGTCTTAAGCCAGCGCCAACGCTTTGCGCAACAGCAATTACGCCAAGCAAAGATCCTGCAACAACTGTTGGCGAAATCATCAGACTAGCGTATACTAGCCGGTCTTGCAGAACCTGTTGAATTGGAGTAGCGAATGGCTCGCGTAACCGTTGAAGATGCTGTGGATAAAATTGGTAACCGTTTTGATCTGATCCTGGTGGCCTCTCGCCGTGCCCGTCAGTTGTCGGTGGAAGGTAAAGATGCGCTGGTTGATGTTGAAAATGACAAAACGACCGTCATTGCTTTGCGTGAAATTGAACAAGGCCTGATCACCGGCTCCATCCTGGATGAACAGGAACGTCGTGACCAAATGCAGCAAGATGCCACTGAAATGGCTGCTGTTGCAGCGATTATTGGCGGCGACGAATAAAAACATCCCCCTGATAGGCTGTCAGCCGTGTTTTTACTGCTGTTAGCCTACTCAATACCACCATATTCTGTTATAAAGAATTGAGATGGCATCCTATCGATGTTCTTGATGCTTTTGGGGGGTTTAGGTGTATCTGTTCGAAGGTCTGAAGCAACAAATAAAAGCGTACCTGCCCGATGAGCAAGTTGAGCTCATTAAAAGTGCCTATCTGTTGGCACGGGAAGCTCACGCCCCTCAAATGCGCTCTAGCGGCGAACCCTACATTACTCACCCAGTTGCAGTGACCAGTATTCTGGCAGATATGCGCATGGACCATGAAACCCTCATGGCGGCTTTGCTGCATGATGTGATTGAAGATACTCCATACAGCAAAGATGATTTGGCTGAACGCTTTGGAGAAACAGTCGCTGAGCTGGTACAAGGGGTCAGCAAGCTGGATAAAGTCAAATTCAAAGATTATCAGGAATTTGAAGTCACCAACTTGCAAAAGATGTTTATGGCCATGACCCAAGATATTCGGGTCATTCTGATCAAACTTGCCGACCGAACTCATAACATGCGCACCATCGGGGCGCTTCGGCCAGAAAAAAGACGCCGAATTGCCAGAGAAACCCTGGAGCTGTACGCCCCTATCGCCAACCGGCTTGGTATTCATAACATTAAGAATGAACTGGAAGACTCCGGTTTTAAAGCCTTATATCCCATGCGTTATCGGGCACTGCAAAGTGCTGTGCAACAGGCGCGAGGGCATCGTCGTGAGCTGCTGGAGAAGGTCAAGAATGAAATAAGTGCCCGCATCAGCGAGGCGGGGTTAACCGCTGAAGTGACCGGGCGTGAAAAACATCTGTACAGCATCTATCTGAAAATGAAGAGCAAAGAGCGGATGTTCAATGATGTGATGGATATCTATGCTTTTCGTGTCATCGTCGACAGTGTAGATAGCTGCTATCGTATCCTGGGTGTCGTTCATAACCTCTATAAACCTATTGAAATTCGCTTTAAAGACTATATCGCTATTCCGAAGCAAAATGGCTATCAGTCGTTGCATACCTCTTTGGTAGGCCCACATGGTATACCCGTTGAAATCCAGATCCGCACCGCAGAAATGGATGAAATGGCTGATAAAGGGATTGCAGCCCACTGGATGTATAAATCCAATGGCGAGCAAGCGGATACCACAGCTCAAATACGCGCCCGACGCTGGATGCAAAGCTTGCTCGAGCTGCAGCAAAGTGCGGGCACAACCTATGAGTTCGTTGAAAACGTTAAATCTGAATTGTACCCGGACGAGCTCTATGTATTTACCCCTAAAGGGCGTATTGTCGAACTCCCCATTGATGCCACGGCCGTTGACTTTGCTTATGCCGTCCATACCGATGTCGGGAATCGTTGTGTTGGTGCCCGGGTCGATCGCAAACCTTACCCATTAAGCCGGGCCTTAGAAACCGGGCAAACCATTGAAATTGTCACCAGCCCGGGAGGCAAGCCCAATGCCAACTGGTTAAACTATGTGGTTACTAGCCGGGCCATTCTTGGGATCCGTAATTACCTGAAGAAGCAGCAACTAAGCGAAGCAACCAGTTTGGGCTACCGCTTGCTCAATTCCGCATTGGGTGACGTCAAACTTGAAGATATTGCCCAAGAGCGAGTGGAGCAGGTGCTGCAAAGTACCAAACAAAAATCTTTGGATGAACTGGCTATTGAAATCGGTTTGGGCAATCAACTCCCTATCGCTGTGGCACGACGACTGCTTGGTGACTTTGACAACCCTGATAACATGGTTCATACCGACCAAGGCCATAGCAAAACAGTCATTGTCGGTTCAGAGGGGATGTTGCTGACGTTTGCCAAGTGTTGTCGCCCAATCCCAGGAGATACCATTGTCGCTAATGCATCGCCAGGTAAAGGCTTAAACGTTCATCGCAGCGACTGCCGCAATATCAAAGGCTGGGAAAAAGATCCGGGCAAATATTTCCCAGTGCGTTGGGATCAGGCCACCCATGATAAGCATTTTCTATGTGACATTCGGGTTTTTATCATCAATAAGCAAGGGGTGCTGGCAAAACTAACGGCCTTAATTGCCACACAAGACTCTAATATTCAAGATCTTGCCACTGAAGATAGAGATACCGGTGAATACATTATCAATATCACTTTATCCGTTCGGGATCGAGTGCATCTGGCCAGTGTAATGCGCAAAATTCGCGTGGTGCCTGATGTGCAAAAAATTTACAGAAGGAAGTAACATGTCTAAAGTCATTATTCGTACTGATGCTGCCCCAGCCGCAATCGGCACTTACAGTCAGGCGGTCAAAATTGGTACCACTGTTTATTTATCAGGGCAAATCCCTTTGCTACCAGAGAGCATGACGCTCATCTCCGAAAATTTTTCTGAGCAAGCTGATCAAGTGTTTAAAAACCTGCAAGCAGTCTGTGAGGCAGCAGGCGGCACTTTGAATGATATGGTGAAGGTAAATATTTTTCTGACCGATCTTTCTCAGTTTGCCACGGTAAACGAGGTGATGAGCCGCTACTTTCAGGAGCCTTACCCAGCCAGAGCAGCCATTGAAGTCAGTGCTCTGCCACGGTCAGCACAAATTGAAATTGATGGCGTCATGGAAGTGCCGTCCACATACTAGGGCTTGCTTATCTTTGCTATGCTGTAATCATCAACCATCGTCAACAGAGGTGACCTTATTATTGATATGCGTTGGATTTTTCACTTGGTGACAGTGCATGCGCATCAAGTCGATTTTGGACCTTTCCTTTCAATGGTAGGCTTGCAGTGTGATGTGGAGCTTTATGCATGAGGCTGCTTTGCGCTAGCTTGATGTGCTGTTTCAGCACCTTGGCAGTATCTGATCAACCAGAGCTTGAATGGTGCCTGGATGACTTTCCAAACCGGCACAGTTATCCTGAGCAGGGCGCTCCGTATGGCCCAACGGTTGATTTTATGCAGGAATTAGCCAAGCGTGCTGATATTCGCATCCGCTTTAGCCCAAACACCCCATTTTCCCGCTGTTTACGGATGATGCAGCAAGGGAGGACGGATCTGATGACCAGCCTGAATACCAGCCAGGATCGACAGCAATTCATGCATTTAATCCCTTATGATCATGCACGGCCCGAAGTGTTGTATCTTCGAAAAGATGCAGCCGATATCTGGTCAGTATCGGAGCTGAACACCTTGCATTTAATGGTGATACGGGGCTATACCTACAATGCAGCAGTCCTCAACATGGTCGCTCAACATGGCCAAACCATTGAAGTGGACTCGCTGGAGTCTGGCTTAACCATGTTGTTGCTTGGCCGGGCAGATGTATTGTTGGCACCCGCGCAAAGCTCCCGCAACCTGATCCAGAGTAATTCGCGTTACCATAATCAGTTTAAAACAGCCAGTCTAACGTTTCAGCTCAGCGAGCCCCGCTTTGTTCATCTTGGTCTCTCGAAAAAAAGCCCGCACGCTCCGTTAAAGCCTCGATTGTCAGAGGCCATTGAATCCATGGTCGCTGATGATTTGATCCATCGTTATTTTCATGGTGCGCCAGCCCTGGCCGATCAATAATGGACCCTTTCCCATGCTGGCAATTATTGTGCTGACCACGTTAAACTCTTGTTTCATTCTCTTGTTCAGGAACTAATGTGGCTGGCACCCGACTGGATAATCTGGCCATCACTCAATTAAAAGGTGTTGGCGCGAAAGTTGCCGAAAAGCTGCATAAACTTGGCGTCTTTAGTGTACAGGACTTGCTGTTCCACCTGCCTTTACGCTACGAAGACAGAACCCGGGTTTGCCCGATTGCAGCTCTGATGCCTGCAATGCATACCACGGTGCTCGGCACGGTGCTAAGTAGTGAGATCCAGTTTGGCAGACGTCGCTCCTGGCTGGTGAAAATTAAAGATCACAGCGGTAGCCTGACCTTACGCTTCTTTCATTTCAGCGCGGCACAAAAACAAGCGGTTACACCTGGGGTACAATTGCGCTGCTTTGGCGAGGCTAAACGGGGACCACGCGGTCTGGAAATGATGCACCCGGAGTATCGGGTCCTTGCTGACGAGCAGGACATTCAGGTCGAAGAAACGCTCACGCCCATTTACCCCAGCACAGAGGGGCTAAAGCAAGGCAGTTGGCGAAACCTGACCCAGATGGCATTGCAGCATTTGCAACAATTTTCGCCGCAAGAGCTCTTGCCCGCCTCAGGTCAAAGCGGTTGGTCTTTAGCTGCGGCCTTGCAGTACCTGCACAGGCCGCCACCAGATGCCAGCCTGTCTCAACTGGAGCAAGGTTTGCACCCAGCTCAGCGCCGGCTGATCCTGGAGGAGCTGACCACCCAACAAATCAGCATGTATCAACTGAGGGAGCAGTGTCAGGCACAGCAGGCTATCGCGATCCCTCTAGCAACTCAGCTTGCGCAACAGTTTTTACAACAACTCAGCTTTCAGCCAACCGGAGCACAACAACGTGTTGTAGAAGAAATCCAACACGATCTGCAGCAAAGCAGGCCCATGCTACGATTAGTGCAAGGTGATGTCGGCTCAGGGAAAACCCTGGTGGCCGCCCTGGCCGCTTTGCATGCTATCGAGGCCGGCTATCAAGTGGCCATGATGGCACCCACCGAATTACTGGCGGAGCAACATGCTGAAAACTTCCGACAGTGGTTCGAACCCCTTGGCATTCAAATCGCCTGGTTGGGCGGAAAAAGCAAAGGGAAAGCTCGGCAACACCAGCTGGAACGGATCCAAAGTGGCCAGGCGGCAATGGTCATTGGTACTCATGCTTTATTTCAGCAGGATGTGCAATTCCATCAACTGGCGCTTGCTATCATTGACGAACAGCATCGTTTTGGCGTGCATCAGCGGCTGGCATTGCGCGAGAAAGGCAGTGCAGCCAATCTGGCACCACATCAGTTAATTATGACCGCCACACCTATCCCAAGAACGCTGGCGATGACCGCTTATGCCGATCTGGACACCTCCATTATTGATGAGCTTCCTCCCGGCCGTACTCCGGTGACCACCGTCGCGATTCCGGATACTCGTCGGCAACAGGTGATCGATCGGGTTCAACAAGTCGTGCAGCAGGAACAGCGTCAGGTGTATTGGGTCTGTACCCTGATTGAAGAGTCTGATGTGCTGCAGTGCCAGGCTGCCGAGCAGACGGCAGAAGCCTTACAACAGGCTTTGCCGGACCTGAAGGTTGGCCTGGTGCATGGCCGCCTGAAAGCATCAGAAAAGCAACAGGTGATGCAGGCTTTTAGTCATGGTGACTTGGATCTACTGGTGGCGACGACCGTGATTGAAGTTGGTGTGAATGTGCCCAATGCCAGCCTGATGATCATCGAAAACCCGGAACGATTAGGCTTGGCACAGTTACATCAGCTACGAGGCCGTGTTGGTCGAGGCAGTACCGCCTCGCACTGCGTACTGCTTTATCATGCTCCCCTGTCACAAACTGCTCAATCGCGACTGGCCGTGTTAAGAGACAGCAACGATGGTTTTGTCATTGCTCAGCGGGATTTGGAAATACGAGGGCCGGGCGAGCTACTAGGAACCAGGCAAACCGGCCTGATGCAGTTTAAAATTGCTGATTTGGAGCGGGATGAAGCCTTACTGCCCGAAGCTCAGCACCTGGCCGAGCAATTATGGCAACAGGATCAAGCGGCCTGTCAGCAATTGCTGCGTCGTTGGCTGCCCAACCGGGAACAATTTGCCAACGCTTAGTTTATAGATAACTACACCAAGCGTCGGGATTGCTTATGATTAAATCGTAATGCATCCAGGCTGTAAATCAGCAAGGCCAGCCAGATCACCGCAAAGGTCATTAAACGCTCCACCGCTAACGGCTCCTGATACAACCAGACCCCAAAGATAAACATCAGGCTAGGGCCGATGTATTGGAAAAACCCCATGGTAGAGAGTTGCAAACGCCTGGCTCCGGCGATGAAACACAACAACGGCACCGTCGTGACGACAGCGGCAGCCATCAACCACAAATTCAAGGACCAGCTATTTTCCAACAAATTGACCGCCGAGCTATCAGCCAGATGCCACCAGTACCAAAGTGCAACCGGAGCCAACAACAGCGACTCGATCAATAAACCGATCATGGCATCAACGGCCAATTTCTTGCGGAGTAAGCCATAGATAGCAAATGAGCCAGCCAATGCCAGTGCAATCCAGGGCACAGAGCCATAAGTAACCACCTGAAACAGCACACCTCCAGCGGCAAGTGATAAAGCCAACCATTGCATCTTTCGTAAACGTTCACCCAAAAACAGCATGCCAAGCAAAACATTCAACAGCGGGTTAATGTAGTAACCCAGGCTGGCATCCAACATATGGTTCTGGTTCACCGCCCAGATAAATAGCCACCAATTAAATCCCAGCAATAGTGCCGTCAAAAAAAGACATGCCACCAAACGGGGCTGTTTGAATACCGCTCGCAGCTTCGGCCATTGCTGCAACGCCACGATCACCAGCAGTAATAGCAAACACGACCAGACAATACGATGAACCAGGATTTCCATCGCAGGAATAAAGGCAATTTGCTTGAAATACAGCGGGGCCACTCCCCACAGCGAGTAAGCGCTGACAGCAGCCAAACCACCTAATTTTTGTTCACGTGTCAAAGACATAGCCAGACCTTATAAAATCAGGCCTGCATTCTAACGGAAAGAGCGGCAAAGCACGACCAACTTCAACCGACTAAATAGGTACCGGTGCCTAACGCAATATGGGTTCCTTCATCGTTATGCAATTCCATCCGGCAGACGGCCACTTTATTCCCACCACGTATCACTCTTGCCGTAGCCGTAAAATGCTTCCCCCGCCCCGGGCGCAAATAGTCGGTGCGAATATCAATGGTACTCATTTTACCCAGTCGTTTAATCAGCTCATCCGTTTGGATATCTTGCAGCCGACTTAAAGCACTGGATACAGCCATAATGCCACCGACCACATCCAATACCGATGCGATAACGCCTCCATGCAGAATAGACTGCACTGGGTTGCCTATCAGTTGCTCCGACCAATCAAACCGGACTTCAGCTTGCTCAAGATCAAACCGAGTCACCTTTAAGCCCAATAGACGATTAAATGGCATCTGATCAAAGGTTGAACTAATAAGTGGCAGCAGCTGTGCGTGGTGCATGATAAACCCTCAGTGGTTGGACCTGTTAAGACTAACGAACTTCAACACTTGGAACAAGTAAAGATCACGATCCTTTGCAGACAGTGGCCGGCCTTTTTACTACAATGTGTTTTTTATCCGAGGCGCGAATCATTCAACTGTGACGGACACCCTACTTCAGTATTTAAAAACCTACTTTGGCTACAGCAGTTATCGCCCTGGACAGCAAGAGGTGATTCAGGCTGCCATGCAAGGCACTGACAGCTTCGTGCTGATGCCCACCGGTGGTGGTAAGTCGCTCTGTTATCAATTGCCAGCGCTGACACTCCCTCATGTCACTGTGGTTGTTTCGCCGCTGATGTCGCTGATGAAAGATCAGGTGGATGCATTAAAAGCCAACGGTATCTCAGCTGAATACATCAACAGCAGCCAAAGTCGTGAAGAGATCCTGCACATCTATGCCCGTTTACGGCAGCAGGAGTTAAAGCTGCTGTATGTGGCACCAGAGCGTTTACTGCAACCTCAGTTTATGGATCGATTGAGTGAGCTTGGGGTGAGCCTTATTGCGATTGATGAAGCCCACTGTATCTCGCAGTGGGGTCATGACTTTCGGCCTGACTACATGGCGCTATCCATATTAAAGCAGCGCTTCCCCAGAGTTCCACTGATGGCTTTAACCGCAACTGCCGACGCAGCCACCCGCCAGGATATTGTGCAACAATTAGGTCTGCAGCAGCACTATGAATATGTGGGTAGCTTTGATCGCCCTAATATTCGCTATATGGTGCAAGAAAAATTTCGTCCTCTGGAGCAGTTGGTCGCCTACCTGAAACAACAAGATGGCTTGAGTGGCATTGTCTACTGCAATTCCCGTCGCAAGGTGGATGAGCTGGCAGCTCAGCTGCTAGAGCGTGGATACAGCGCAGCGGCCTATCATGCGGGGATGGATTCTATCGCCCGAGGCAATGTGCAAGATGCATTTCAGCGCGATGATGTCCAGGTTATTGTCGCCACTGTCGCCTTCGGCATGGGCATCAATAAGTCCAATATCCGCTTTGTGGTGCATTATGAATTGTCACGCACCATCGAATCCTACTACCAGGAAACGGGCCGAGCTGGCCGGGATGGTGTCAATGCCGAGGCGTTAATGCTTTTTGATCCGGCCGATATTGGGCGTATTTTTCATTGGATCGATCAAGAGGAAAACGAGCAGCGGGCCAGAGTGGGCCGTCAGCGCTTTCAGGCAATGGCGGCTTTTGCTGAAGCGCAGACCTGTCGACGCTTGGTGCTGTTAAATTACTTTGGTGAAGCTCGCCAGACCGCATGTGGCAACTGCGATATTTGTTTATCGCCCCCTAAACAGTTTGAGGGCTCTGAGCTGGCGCAAAAAGCCTTGTCCTGCGTGTACCGGGTAGGTCAGCGCTTTGGTATGAATCATGTTATTGAAGTCTTACGAGGCAGTCAGAGCCAAAAAATACAGCAATATGGCCACCACCAGTTATCTACCTGGGGGATTGGTCAGGAATATAGCCATGACTTCTGGTTGAGTATCCTGCGGCAATTGGTCCATTTTGGTTTTCTTCAACAAGATATTACTCAACATGCCGCGCTGAAGCTACTTCCAGCAGCCCGGCCGGTATTGCGTGGTGAGCAACATTTGCAACTGGCCGTCCCCAGGCTTCATACGAGCAGTTCAACTAAGGATAAACGCAAGCCTCAGCAGTACGACCGGGTATTATTCTCCCGCTTGCGCCAATTGCGTAAACATATTGCTGAACGGGATAATATTGCCCCCTTTATGGTATTTAGTGATGCCAGTCTGATCGATATGTGCCAACGATTGCCAACCAGCGATGGCGCTATGCTTGACGTCAGTGGTGTTGGTCAGACCAAGCTCAAACGTTATGGTGATGACTTTATCGCTGAAATCGAGCATTATCTGACGGATACACCAGCAACAGGGAAGTTGGCATAGCAACACGTCATCATGCTCTCAACTAAACTGGCCGCCGATCATGGACGACCGCCGGCTAGATCTTTATGATAACAAGTTAAATAGCTCCATAACAAAATAGGACGTGATATTGATAGTGCGTTTTAGCCTGATCATCATACTGTTATGTGCTGCGTTTGCTGCTCAAGCACATTATGCACAACGCTTTTCTTTTGATGAAAACTTAGAGCAACTCCATCTTGAGTCTAAGCTTTATTATCAGGTCACATCGAATACTCTTGATATTGAAGAGTTTCTATTAAACCCAGCACAACATCATGCATTTAGCTTACGCGAAGATTTACAACGAGTTCAGATCGACGATAGCGAAGCCGTATGGTTGTTTATTCGCCTGCACTATACGGGGAAAGCACCACTGACCACTATCTTGCACTATAACTTCCCATTAGCCGATCAAATTACATTCTACCAGCTAGACCGCCGCCAACAGCGCCTGATTAAAGAACATCATACAGGTAGTGATTACCCCTTTTCTGAACGAATACTACCGTATACTGGCTTTGCATTTCCCCTCGAATTCCAACCCGGACAAGAAATTGACGTTCTCTTTAAAGTTCAGGATGCAGGCCTGGTTCCGTTAAGACTCTCTCTCTGGCAGTACCGTGATTTTACAGCCTCTCAAAGCCAATTGACCCTGGCTGAAGGTGTTATAAACGGACTTTTATTCGCCATTGCGCTTTACAATTTATTTTTACTGGTACGTACAAAGCAACTGCACTATCTGTACCAAGCTGGATTTTATATTAGTCTGACGTTAGTGCTTGCAACCATTAACGGCCAGGCTTTTGCTGTCCTCTGGCCTTTTCACCCGGAAATTAATTCCGCAATCCTCTATGTGTTATCGGGTATCACACTATTTTGTTTAAATCAGTTCACCTATCTTGCCCTGTCGTCTTTTCGGCAGCAGCCATGGCGTTGGCTGTTTTACTTAAATCAGGCCTTTAGTTTGCTTTTGCTATTTAGCCCACTTTTTGCCGATGGCCAGCTGCGGGTTCACTTGTTGATGTACTGTTCATTATTCGTTCTGATCAGCAACTGCTTTGTCTGTTTCGCTCACTTTATCCAAGGGCATGTGAAAGCACGCTTTTTTGCTTTGGTTTGGCTCTGCTTACTGATCTGTGGATCATTACTCATGTTATCAGAGCTGGGGCAATTTCAATTTTCTCCGCTGATATATAAGAGCTTATTGGCCTTCATCATCATTAGCATGACATTAATTAGCTATTACTTCTCATTAAGTAATGATGAAAGGGAGCATGTCGCATTACCTCAGCAACAAAAGCGCCTGACAAATCATCATTATCAGACAGCATTTCAGCATCTTCCCGGCATCAATTTTATCGTATCCCCTCAAGGCAGATTACTATCCGCCAATGAGCGTTTTTGTCAGCTTTTTGCCGCTGAGTTCTCATTTAACGAAGCGTCTAATACAGCTACGCCAGACCTGCAATCGGTGCTGCCAGAATGGTCTTCGCTACTTGCCTATCAAACAAACCAAACCAACCCAATCGAAACTAAAGCCAGATCTAAGAACGGAGACCTACTCAACGTCTTAGTTCGATTACAACCACTCAATGATGCAATGCATGGACACTTCCTCTTAGGCAGCATCGAGTTATTAAATGCCCAGCAGCTAAGCTATCAGCCTGTACCCAGAAACCAGCAAGATACACTCACAGGCCTAGCAAACAGAGCAGCATTTATTACTTATCTGGATTCATTTCTAAGCGGAAAACATGCTGGCACAGGTTGTGTCATGCAAGTAACCATTGTTGACTTCCAAAGCATCCAGCAAACATGTGACCATACCGCCAGTAACGCCTTACTAAGACAAGTGGCTACAAAGCTGCAGCAAGAGCTACCTGAGGATTCTTTACTATCACGGTTGGACCATGATCAGTTTATTGCTCTGCTTGAGCACAAAGAAACCCAAGAGGCTTTTATCCTTGCCTATCGATTGCTTGATGTCTTACGAGAGTTCCGTTTTATCTGGCAAGAGCAGATCTTTACCATTAACATCAATATCGGCTTAGTTGATATCAAAGCCTCTAAACTAACGGCTATGCCTATCTTAGAGCAAGCGGATACAGCGTGCAGACTGGCACAGCGAAAAGGGCCGAACCGCATTCATCTCTACTATGAACCATTGACTGATCACCCTCGGGAGTTACCTGACCATAACCATTGGCGTAAGCTTATTCACCATGCACTTCAACACAACCAATTTATTCTCTGTGTACAATTTATACACTCAGATCGTGTTAGTTCGGCAAGACAGTATGAAGTATTACTTCGATTGAAAGGCACCGATGGCAATTTGATCAGCGCTAACAATTTTCTCAACGTAGCAAAAAAAGCTGGCTTGTTGTATGAGATTGATCGATGGGTTATTGAGTATTACTTCTCATGGTTACAACAAAACTCAACCCATTTGCATGCCTCTGATCTCTGCCATATCAATATATCAGCAGCCTCGATAAAGGATCCAAACTTTAGCGACTATATACGCTCTCAATTGGATCATTACGCCATTACAGCAGAGAAAATTTGCTTTGAAATTAGTGAGTATGTAGCGATTGAGTTTCTTACCTCAACGGTTAGCTTTATCAAAGCTGTACAAGAAGCTGGCTGTAAAGTGTGTCTGGATAATTTTGGAAGTGGTTTCTCTGCATTCAGTTTCTTGCAGCACTTGCCGGTTGATTTTATAAAAATAGATGGCAGCATCATCAGACAGATTAGCAACGATAAATTAAGTTACGCTGTCACCAAAGGCATCATAGAAGTCGCTCAGAGCTTAAATATTCGCCTTATTGCAGCTCATGTCGAATCGGAAGATATTCTACACTCCCTACAAGGTTTGAATATTCAGTATGTTCAAGGGTATCACCTCAGTAAACCAGGCTTGCTAACTGAAGCCTATGATCAGCAGAGTTAAGCTTTTCGAGTTAGTTAGCTATCAACTCCCCTTTTACAAAGAGGGAGGCGTACAGCAAGTAGATTGATATAAGGCTACAGGCTGAAACACTCCTTCAGGCTCGCCACAACAACTACTCCGGGCATCCTGCCCTGTGCCCTTCGGGCCAGCTAAAGCTGTTCAAATGTGCTCCCGGCACATTTGTCGCTATCGCTCAAACATGTTGATGTCGGTCTGAATGAGGCCTCAGCCTTCGCGGATAGATGGATGATGCACCCAACCAGCATGGCGACCAAACTTCAGGGAGCAGTTTTGGACGTTGCGGAGCGACGGC